>JAKDNE010000055.1 GCA_030451965.1 Brachybacterium sp.
CGTTGCCGGGCACCCAGTCGATCTGCTCGTTCAGCTCCAGCATCCGCTCGCGCTGATCGGCGACCTTCACGTACCAGGAGGAGACGGCCTTGTAGATCAGCGGGTTCCGGCAGCGCCAGCAGTGCGGGTAGGAGTGCACGTAGCTGGCCTCGCGCAGCAGGCGCCCGGAGCGCTGGAGGTTGCGGATGAGCGGACGGTTCGCCTCGAACACCTGCACCCCGGCGATCTCATCGAGCTCGGTGCCGGCGAAGTAGTCCAGGAACTGTGCGCCCTCGTCGACCGAGACGATCACGGGGATGCCGTACTCGGCGTTGACCTGCTGGTCGATCTCGCCGTAGGCGGTGGCCTGATGGACGACACCGGTGCCGTCGTCGGTGGAGACGTAGTCGGCCACAGTGACGATCCAGGCGTTCTCGGTGCCCCACTTCGCCCGGTCCTCGGAGTAGACCGTCCACAGCGGCTGGTAGGCCATGTGCTCGAGCTCGTGCCCGGCGAAGCTGCGCTCCTCGCGGGCGGCCATGACGTCCTCCGCGCTCTCGTAGCCGAGCTCCTTGGCGTAGCCGCCCAGCAGTGCGGTCGCCATCAGGTAGCGGCCCTCGCCCGGGGCGGTGCCGTCGGCCGCGCCGAGCGGTCCGGCGGGGACGACCGCGTAGTCGAGATCAGGGCCGACGGCGAGCGAGAAGTTGGTGGGCAGGGTCCAGGGGGTGGTGGTCCAGGCCAGCGCCCTGACGTCCTGGAGGCCCAGCTGCGCGGCTCTGTCGCCGGTGAAGGGGAAGGTGACGGTGACGGTCTGGTCCTGGCGCTCCTGGTAGACGTCGTCGTCCATGCGCAGCTCGTGCGCGCTCAGCGGCGTCTGGTCCTTCCAGCAGTAGGGCAGCACGTAGTAGCCCTCGTACGCGCGGTCCTTGTCGTACAGGGTCTTGAACGCCCACAGCACCGACTCCATGAAGGTGACGTCGAGGGTCTTGTAGTCGTTCTCGAAGTCGACCCAGCGTGCCTGGCGGGTGACGTAGTCCTCCCAGTCCTTGGTGTACTTCAGCACCGAGGCCTGGGCGGCGTTGTTGAACTCCCTCAGCCCCATCGCCTCGATCTCGGACTTCTCGGTCATGCCCAGCTCGCGCATCGCCTCGAGCTCGGCCGGGAGCCCGTGGGTGTCCCAGCCGAAGCGGCGATCCACCTTGTTCCCGCACATGGTGCGGAAGCGCGGGATGACGTCCTTGACGAAGCCGGTGAGCAGGTGGCCGTAGTGCGGGAGACCGTTGGCGAAGGGCGGTCCGTCGTAGAAGACGAACTCCTCGGCTCCCTCGCGCTGCGCGATCGAGGCGCGGAAGGTGTCGTCGACGCGCCAGAACTCCTGGATGGCGTTCTCGAGCGCGGGCAGGTTCGGTGAGGGGACGAGGGAGTCTCCGGTGACCGGGTAGACCATGAGGGCGGACCTCCGAGGCAGGACAGGGGGCGGCGGCTGGGACGACATGCTGTCCGAGGACGCTTCCCGACCCGGGGGTCGGTGGCGCGGTACCACCTCGGTTGATGCCTCGCGCCGACGGATGCGACGCAGGGGCCTCCCCTTGCTCCTCAGCGGTGACGGGCTGGTCCCGGCGGGTTCTACTGGGCCCGTGCCCGCGAACAGGCGATGGGCGGTTCTTCCCGCGGCTCTCCGGTGATGGCCGGGTCGATGCCGATGGCGAGCAGTGTACGCGGACCATCGCGGAGGGTCACACCCACGACGAGGGGAGGAGACACGGGGAACAGCCGCCGGCGCCGGGGCGGCGGGTCGAGGTCCCAGGGACACCGGACAGGATGCCCAGCACCCGCCCAGGGGAAGCGGGTGCAATGGGCGAAGCGGCGATGAGGACGCCGATCCCCCACCAGGAGGAGACGAGATGGACGACGACATCGTTCCGCATCGCAGCCGGGCGACGGCCGGGGCCTCGGCATTGGGCGCGACGGCGCTGCTGGTGCTCAGCTTCGGCCCCTCCGCCCTCGCGGTCACCCCCTCCCCACAGACCGCGCCGACGGTCCGGGCTGCGATCTCCGCCCCCGCTCCTGTCACGGCTGCACCCGAGATGCCGCGCCGGACGGACGAGGACGATCCCACCGCGCGCTGAGCGGTTCGCGTGCCGCTCCGGGGTGGTGGTGACGAGGTACGACTCACCTCGTCGCAGGCGTGCTGTCGTGGAAGACTGGGACCTTCATGGAGCTGCCCCGCGTCACGCGCGGACGATGCAGAAGGAGCGAGGATGTCGCTGTTCGGAGAGCCCTTCACCGCGAAGTGCCTGAAGTCGGGGATCACGGTCGAGGTCGACGAGGGTCAATCCCTCCTCCAGGCACTGCTCGATGTCGACATCCCGATGGACTACTCGTGCGAGGGGGGCGTGTGCGGCACCTGCGTCGTGCCGCTGGTCTCCGGCGAGGTCGAGCACATGGACGAGTTCCTCATGGACGATGAGCACGCCGATCAGATGATCACCTGCGTCTCGCGCGGCGAGGGCGAGATCGAGATCGACATCTGAGGCGTCCCGGTCGGGCGCATCTCCCGGAGGCGACCTCGTCAGAGACGCGGACCAGCGACGATCCAGGCCAGCGCGACCAGGACGATCAGCGCCGCGGCGCAGCTGATCGCGAGCGGCAGCCCGATGCTCGGGCCCGCCACCAGCAGGATCAGCATCCCGAGCGCCGCGATGGCGAGCAGGAGCGAGAAGAGCACCGGCCGGCCGGTGGCGGGCTTCGCCCGGCGCAGCCGCGGAGCAGCAGCCTCGAGATGCGTCGTCGACATGCTGACGTCCTCTCTGCCCTGCGAGGCAGGTGCGCGCCGATCCGGGGAGCTCGCCCCTGGTCATTCAGCGGCGTGCACGATGCCTCGATCCTCCCCCGGCCGGTGAGCCGGGCACATCCCGCGCAGGGTGGACATCTCCCTCATCCTTTGGTCGTACTCCGAGCAGAGGCGCCCGAGATGGTCCGGGCGGGGCACCGCCTACTCGGACGCTCCGTCCTCGGGCGCGGCGTCCTCGCGCCAGGCATCCTGCCGGGCCAGCTCGGCGAAGAGGCCACCGCTGATCACCAGCTCCTCGTAGGTGCCCCGTTCGACGATGCGTCCGTGCTCCATCACGAGGATCTGATCGGCGTGGCGGATGGTCGAGAGACGGTGGGCGATCGAGACGGTGGTGCGGCCGCGCACAGCGGCGGCCAATGCCCCGGACATCGCCCGCTCGGTGGCGACGTCGAGGGCGGAGGTCGCCTCGTCCAACAGCAGCACGGGCGGGTCGCGCAGGATGGTCCGGGCCAGCGCCAGTCGCTGCTTCTCCCCACCGGAGAAGCGGTATCCGCGCTCCCCCACCACCGTGGCGTATCCCTCGGGCAGGCCCATGACGTGGTCGTGGATCTGGGCGATCCGGCACGCCGCCTCGAGCTCCTCATCACTCGCGCCGGGCCGGGCGAAGCGCAGGTTGTCCGCAACGCTGGCGTGCAGGAGGTAGGTCTCCTGGGTGACCACACCGAGGCACGCGGCGAGAGATTCCACCGTGATATCCCGCAGGTCACGACCGTCCAGGGTGACCCGCCCGGCAGTCGGCTCGTACAGCCGTGCCATCAGATACCCGGTGGTGGTCTTGCCCGAGCCCGTCGCGCCCACCAGCGCGGTGTGCTTCCCGGCCGGGACCACCAGGTCCAGGTCGTGCAGCACGGGCTCCTCGGACCCGGGATACACGAACGTGACGTCCTCGAAGCGGAGCCGACCGCGCACCGTTGCCGGATCCAGTGCCACCGCATCCGGCGCGTCCTGGATGGGGATCGGGGCATCGAGGTACTCGAAGACCCGGGTGAACAGGGCGAGGGAGCTGTTGACCTGGTTCGCCACTCGCAGCAGCCCGTTCACCTGTGGGAACAGGCTCGATTGCAGGGCGATGAAGGCGACCAGGGTGCCGATGGTGACGCCCTGCCCCTCGGGATCGGAGAACAGCAGGTGGCCGCCGAGCAGGTAGGTCAGGGCGGGGAACAGCGCCATCAGGGTGGTGAAGACGGCCATCTGCCAGCGACCGGCCATGGTGGAGCGCACCTCGAGGTCGGCGAGTTCGCGCGAGTCCGCGGAGAAGGCGTGGGTGAGCGCCTCCGTGCGGCCCATCGTCACCCCGAGCAGGATCCCCGAGACGGACAGCGACTCCTGGATACCAGCGGAGAGATCGGCCGCCTTCTCCTGGCGGGTGCGGACGATCTCGCGCCGACGGCGGCCGACCCGCCGGTTCATCCACACCGCGAAGGGCAGCGCGACCAGGGAGAAGAGCGTCAGCCGCCAGTCCATGGCGACCATCGCGACCAGGGCCATCAGCACCCCCGCCCCGGCGGAGACGATCTGTGTCATCACCGAGGTGACCACGGCCTGCATCGACCCGATGTCCGAGAAGATCCGGGACTGGATCTCACCGGTCCGGGTCCGGGTGAAGAAGCCCAGTCCCATGCGCTGCAGGTGCGAGAACACCGAGACCCGCAGATCGTGCATCACGGCCTGCCCCACGCGGGTCGAGAGCATCGCCTGGGTCACGCCGAGGGCGTTGGACAGCACGGTGACCGCGATCAGCCCGCCGACCGACCAGGTGAGCACGTCGGCCCGCTGCTGGGGCAGGGCGACGTCCACGATCTCGCGGATCAGGAACGGGGAGACCACGCCGACCGCTGCCGCCAGCACGATCAGCGCCAGCACGACGATGAGGGTGCCACGGTAGGGACGGAACAGCGACAGCATGCGGCGCGTGTCAGGTCGCTGCCCGGGGGCGAGCTCGGGGGCGTCCGAGACCCGACCGGTCCCCGTCCTCGCGCTCATGCCTCCGCCGGGGCCACCCGCGCCGCCGAAGGTCATCAGACCCCGTGGTGGCGTGCGACGCGGTGGGCGGCGGCCTGGGCGAGGGGGCGCACGGTGACCAGGTCGAGGTTCACATGGTGGGGAGCGTTCAGGGCGTAGGAGATGACGTCGGCGCAGTCCTCGGCGGTCAGGGGCTGCTCGATGCCGTCGTAGACGGCGTCGGCCGCTTCCTGGTCCCCGAGCCGCACCAGGGCGAACTCCTCGGTGCGGACCATGCCGGGCGCGATCTCGATGACGCGGACCTTCTCGCCGTTCAGCTCGAGGCGGAGGGTGCGGGCGAGCATGTGCTCCCCGGCCTTGGCGGCGTTGTAGCCGGAGCCGCCGGGGTAGGCCTCGTGCCCCGCCACGGAGGTCACGAAGAGCACATCACCGCGACCGCTGCGACGCAGCGCGGGCAGCAGCGCCCGGGTCACGCGCAGGGCGCCGAGCACGTTGGTCTCGTACATCCCCTGCCACTTCTCGAGGTCCGCCTCGGCGACCGGCTCGGCCCCGAGGGCGCCGCCGGCGACGTGGACGACGGCGTTGAGGGTGTCGCCGAACAGCTCCGCCGCCCTCGCCACGAGCGCCGCGACCGACTCGTCGTCGGTGATGTCCACGCCGAGCACGGCGCAGCCGGTCTCCTCGGCGAGCGCACGCAGGCGGTCCTCGCGTCGGGCGACGGCGAGGACCTGCCAGCCGTCTGCGACCAGGCGCTGTGCGGTGGCGCGACCGATGCCCGAGGAGGCGCCGGTGACGACGGCGCTCAGGCGGGACGGAGGCGCGGGGTCTGCCGAGGCGTTCGCTGAGGTCATGGCGTCACAGTACGCGGAACCGTGAGGTGCGCACCACGGGTCCGGCGACCCTCACCAGCCGATCTCCAGGCATCCGTGGTGATCGGTGGGCTCGGTCTGGACCGTGGCGTGCGCGATCCCGTGGGTGGCGCTGAGCAGTTCCTGGGCAGCATCGAGCACCGGGTGCGGATCCTTGCCGGGATCCACCACCAGATGCACGGTGGCGACCTCCATCCCGGAGGTGAGGGTCCACAGGTGCAGGTCGTGGGCGTCGACGACCCCGTCGATCGCGGCCAGGTCGGCGCGCACCCGCTCCGGGTCGATGCCGGCCGGGGCGGCCTGGCCGAGCACCCCGAGCACCTCGCGGGCCAGGAGCACCGCCCGCACCGCGATGAAGATGCCGACGCCGAGCGCGACCGCGGTGTCGACCCAGGTGGCACCCGTGAAGCGCAGGAGCACCGCGGCGAGGATGACGCCGATCGAGCCGACGGTGTCGGCCATGACCTCGAGATAGGCGCCCTTGACGTTCAGGCTCTCCCCCGCACCGCCTCGCAGCAGCATCAGCACCACGAGGTTCACGATGAGCCCCAGGACGCCGACGACGAGCATCGGGCCGGAATCGACCTCGACCCGGTGGCCGAGGCGCCCGATCGCGGCGATCACCACTGCGG
This sequence comes from Brachybacterium sp., assembly GCA_030451965.1. Taxonomy (GTDB): domain Bacteria; phylum Actinomycetota; class Actinomycetes; order Actinomycetales; family Dermabacteraceae; genus Brachybacterium. The sequence goes on from JAKDNE010000055.1 coordinate 6,297, forward strand.
TGGCGACCCCCAGCATGATCAGCACCGCGAGCAGGGAGGCGAACACCTCGATGCGGTAGTGGCCGAAGGTGCGACGGCCGCTGCGGTCCGGGCGCACCGCGATCAGCGTCGCGGCGAGCGCGGCGGCGAGCGTGACGACATCGGCAGCCATGTGCCCGGCATCGGAGAGGAGCGCGAGGGATCCGGAGAGCAGCCCGGTCAGCAGCTCGACGACGAAGAATCCGCCGATCAGCACCAGGGCGAGGATCAGGCGCCAGCGGTGGGTGCCGCCGGCGTGGCCGCTGGGCGGGCTGTGGCTGTGCGTCATGAGGCGGCCTCCGTCGCGCCCTTTCGCTCGGGATGCTCCATGTGGCTGTGCGCGGCGTGGGAGATCGCGAGGTCCAGCAGCATTCTCACGTGCGGGTCGTCGAGGCGGTAGAACGCTCGTCGGCCCTCCCGGCGCACGGCGACGATCCGGTGGGCACGCAGCAGCTTCAGGGCGTGGGAGACGGCGGACTCGGAGTGCTCGGTGACCTCGGCCAGGTCGCTCACGCACAGCTCCCCCTCGAGCAGCACGAGCAGGAGCCGCAGCCGTGCGGGGTCACCGAGGAGGGAGAAGACGTCCGCGACGTCGGCCACCGCGGACTGCCCGGGGATCCTGGCGCGGATCGCGTCCAGGGCCCCGCCCCCTATCTCTGCACGATTGCTCATATGTTCAGTATGACAGAGATGGCGAAGGAGCGGTCCCCTCCCACCACCGCACGTGTCGCTGCGCGACAATGGCGGCATGGACGAGCGCAGCGACAGCACGGTGAGGCACGGCGAGTACAAGGTTCGCGACGGCAAGCTGGTAGCGGTCGACGTGACCGCCGCGGACGGGCGGATCAGCACCGCTCACGTCTTCGGGGATTTCTTCCTCGAACCGGATGATGCCCTCGAGGACCTGGGTGCCGCCCTGTCCGGCATGTCCACGACCGCCACCGCCACCGAGCTGGCCGCCGCGATCACGGCGCGGCTGGCGGCGCGGCCCGACCCGGTGCAGCTGATCGGCTTCGACGAGGAGGCGGTGGCGATCGCGACGCGGCGGGCCCTGGGGCACGCCACCAGCTGGAGCGATCTGATCTTCGACGTCATCGATCCGGTGGTGCTGCCGCCGGTGATGCACGTAGCCCTCGACGAGGTGCTGCCCCTCGAGGTCGTCGCCGGGCGCCGCAACCCGCACTTCCGGATCTGGGACTGGGACTCCCCGCTGGTGGTGATCGGCTCCTACCAGTCCCTGCGCAACGAGATCGACGCCGAGGGTGCCGCGGCGCACGACATCGGCGTGGTGCGCCGCATCACCGGCGGCGGCGCCATGTTCATGGAGCAGGGCAACTGCATCACCTATTCGCTGGTGGTTCCGACCTCGCTGGTGGAGGGGCTCAGCTTCGAGCAGTCCTACGCCTATCTCGACGACTGGGTGATGGGGGCGCTGGCCGAGATCGGGGTCAAGGCCCGCTACGTGCCGCTGAACGACATCGCCTCCGAGCAGGGCAAGATCGGCGGCGCCGCCCAGCGCCGGTTCGCCGGTGGAGTGCTGCTGCATCACGTGACGATGAGCTACGACATCGACGCCGACAAGATGGGCGAGGTGCTGCGGGTCGGCAAGGAGAAGCTCTCCGACAAGGGCACCCGCAGCGCGAACAAGCGGGTGGACCCGATGCGCACGCAGACGGGCCTGGCCCGCGAGCAGATCATCGACGGCTTCCTGGAGTTCTTCCGCGCCCGTTACGACACGGTGGGCTCGACCTACACCGAGGACGAGCTTGCCAAGGCCCGCGAGCTGGTGGAGACCAAGTTCGGCACCCCGGAGTGGACTGCCCGGGTGCCGTGACGCTCAGCCGGTCCCGGCGGTGAGACCCAGTGCCGCGTGGGCCCCTCGGTAGATCCCGGTGCGCAGCTCGATCTCGTAGGCCCCGGCCTCGGGCATGCCGAGTGCGCGGGCCGCCGCGATCTCGGCCTCGACGTCGTAGGGCACCCGCACGAACTGGATCCCGAACGGGGCGCCCGTCCCGTCCTCAGGATCGCCCTCGAGGACCGCGTAGGAGGGGGTCGGCTCATCGAGCTGGTTGCCCACGCTGCCGACGTTGACGAGCATCCCCTCCCGGCCCGAGCGCAGGAACGGGTCATGGATGTCGCCGTAGACGACGACGTCCGCCGGCTCCTCGCCGCCGGTGAACGATGTCGGGGTGAACATCATCGCGAAGTCCTCTGGGCCGTGACCTCGCATGACCCGGGTGAATTCGTCGACCGGGGACGCGTGCAGGACACGCACCCGTCGGCCGGAGAGCTGGAGGTCCAGACTGCCGGGCAGCGCGAACAGCCACTGCCGGTCCCGGGCGGAGAGCTCCTCGCGCCACCAGGCCTGGCCGTCGCTGCGCAGCTCGCCGTCCCCGGCGATGACCACCTCCCAGTTGCCGCGCACGGTCGCCTCGCAGCGCTCCCGGGTCAGGGCGGTGCAGGCGGCACCGCGCGGCCCCTTGCCCACCACGTCACCGAGGTTCAGGATCCGGGTGATGCCCCGGGAGGCGATGTCGGCGAGCACCGCCTGGTAGGCGGTGAGGTTGCCATGCACATCGGAGACCACGGCGAGGCGCTGAAGAGACATGGCTCCACCGTACGACCGCCGAGGCGCACCGGACGCCCGTCGACCGGGCCCCTGCGGCCGCGTCCGGAGCGAGGGCGCTCACACTGTCACCGCCTGCGTTGCACGCCGCGACAGACCTGGAACAATGTCCCCCATGACCGATACTGCACCGCGCCCCGACTCCACCATCCCCGACCGCCCCTCCCTCGAGGGCCTCGAGGAGAAGTGGGACAGCGTATGGAGCGAGCAGGACCTCTACGCCTTCGACCCGGAGACCACCCGTGACCAGGTCTTCAGCGTCGACACCCCGCCTCCGACCGCCTCGGGTGCGCTGCACGTCGGCCACGTGTTCGGCTACTCCCAGGCGGACATGATCGTGCGCTATCAGCGCATGCGCGGCAAGAACGTGTTCTATCCGCTGGGCTGGGACGACAACGGCCTGCCCACCGAGCGTCGCGCCCAGAACTACTACGGCGTGCGCTGCGACCCCTCGCTGCCCTACGAGGAGGGCTTCACTCCCCCGCAGGAGGGCGGCTCGAACAAGTCGTCGAAGGCCGCGAACCAGCTGCCGATCTCGCGCCGCAACTTCATCGAGCTGTGCGAGCAGCTCACCGCGCTGGATGAGAAGTCCTTCGAGGACGTGTTCCGCGCCCTCGGCCTCTCGGTGGACTGGGACCACAGCTACCAGACGATCAACTCGGCCTCCCGCGCGACCTCCCAGCGTGCGTTCCTCGAGAACCTGCAGCAGGGCCAGGCCTACCAGTCCGAGGCCCCCACCATGTGGGACGTCACCTACCGCACCGCGGTGGCGCAGGCCGAGCAGGAGGACCGCGAGCGGGAGGGCGCCTACCACCGGATCGGCTTCACCCGCACGGACGGCACCGGGGAGGCGGTGTTCATCGAGACCACCCGGCCCGAGCTGCTGCCCGCCTGTGTGGCCCTGGTCGCCCATCCCGACGACGAGCGGTACCAGGGCCTGTTCGGCTCCACCGTCACCTCTCCCCTGTTCGGGGTCGAGGTGCCCGTGATGGCGCACCCCCTCGCCCAGCCCGACAAGGGCGCCGGCATCGCGATGATCTGCACCTTCGGCGACTCCAACGACGTCACCTGGTGGCGTGAGCTCTCGCTGCCCACCCGTTCGGTGGTGGGCCGTGACGGCCGTTTCCTGCCGGAGGCGCCCTGGATCTCCACCGAGGAGGGCCAGGCCCGCTACGCGGAGCTCGCGGGGCTGACCGTGTTCAGCGCGCAGAAGCGAGTGGTGGAGATGGTCACCGAGTCCGGGGACCTGGTGGGCGAGCCGGAGAAGGTCATGCACCCGGTGAAGTTCTACGAGAACGGCGACAAGCCGCTGGAGTTCGTGACCTCGCGCCAGTGGTACCTCACCAATGGCGGTCGTGACCAGTCCGAGGGCGGACTGCGCGATGAGCTGATCGCGCGTGGTGCGGAGCTGACCTGGCATCCCGCCTACATGGAATCCCGCTACCGCAACTGGGTGGAGGGGCTGACCGGAGACTGGCTGATCTCCCGCCAGCGCTTCTACGGCGTGCCCTTCCCGCTCTGGTATGCGGTGGGCGCCGAGGGCGAGACCGACCACGACACGGTGCTCACCCCACCGATCGAGGCCCTGCCGATCGATCCCACCACCGACGTGCCGGCCGGCTTCACCGAGTCCCAGCGCAACCAGCCGGGCGGCTTCACCGCCGATCCCGACATCCTCGACACCTGGGCCACGTCCTCGTTGACTCCGCAGCTCGCGGGCGGCTGGAACTCGCAGGCGGACTCCGACGGGCTCTTCGACAAGGTGTACCCGATGGATCTGCGCCCCCAGGGCCACGACATCATCCGCACCTGGCTGTTCTCCACCATCGTGCGCTCCCACCTGCAGCAGGACTCGCTGCCGTGGAAGCACGCCTCGATCAACGGCTGGATCCTGGATCCGGACCGCAAGAAGATGTCCAAATCCAAGGGCAACGTGGTCACCCCCATCGGGCTGCTGCAGCAGCACGGCTCCGACGGAGTGCGCTACTGGGCGGGCCGCGCCCGCCAGGGAGTGGACACCGCCTTCGACGAGGGGCAGATGAAGATCGGTCGCCGCCTGGCGATCAAGATCCTCAACGCCTCGAAGTTCGCGCTCGGCTTCGGGTCGGCGCCGGCCGATCCGGCCGGGCGCCTCGCGGCCGATCCGGCGGTCGTCACCGATCCGCTGGACCGGGCGCTGCTGGCAGAGCTGGCCCAGGTCGTCGAGCAGGCCACGGCCGCCTTCGACGACATGGACTACGCCCGCAGCCTCGAAGCGGTCGAGCCGTTCTTCTGGGCGTTCTGCGACGACTACATCGAGCTGGTCAAGGAGCGTGCTCACGGCAACTCCCCCGCCGGCGAGGCCGGGGCCGCCTCGGCCCGCGCCGCGCTCGCGATCACGCTCGAGGTGCTGCTGCGCCTGTTCGCGCCGGTGGTCGTGTTCGCGACCGAGGAGGTCTGGTCGTGGTGGCGCGACGGCAGCGTGCACACCCAGGCCTGGCCCCAGGCGGCACCGCTGCGTGAGGCCGCCGCCGGTCAGGACGCGGCGCTCGTGGACACGGTGGCCCAGGCCGCGATCACGCTGCGACGCCTCAAGTCCGATGCGAAGGTCTCCCAGAAGACCCCGATCCTGAGGGTGAGGGTCGAGGCCCCGCAGCAGGCGCTCGCCCATCTCGAGGCCGCCGCCGCAGATCTCACGGCGCTGGGCCGGATCGAGCAGCTCGAGCTGGTCGTCGGAGAGGGCGAGGAGATCCTCACCCGCGACGTCGAGCTCGGCGAGCCGCCGGTCAAGCAGCCCCGCAGCCAGGGCTGAGCCGGCGCCGGAACCGAGAAGGGGACTCCATGGGCTCGACCACCGTCCGCGCAGGATCGAGCTCCGGGCTCATGTGGGCCGCTGCCGGACTCGTCTTCATCGGCGTCTTCACGGCACTGTTCGCGGTGGCCCTGCTGGTCCGCGGCGATCTGCTGGGTGCCGTGCTCGTGGTGCTGCTCGGGCTGCTGGTGATCGCGGCCGGCGTGGCGCTCTTCCTGCTCGCGCGCCGTGCCGCAGCGCATCTCGACGACCGCGGCGTCGCCTGGTCCACGATGTTCGGCGCCCGCGGCTTCGTGCCGTGGGAGCAGGTGCATGAGGTGGTGGTTCCCGAGATGCACGAACCCGGTGAGGCAGTGCTGCTCCGGCTGCGCGACGGCTCCGTGGTGCCGATCGCACCACTGCGCAAGACACAGAGCGGCGATGACAGCACCGGTGCGCATCCGTGGTACCTGCGAGCCGGGGCGGCCGTGATCCACGCCCATCAGCAGTGGCTCGCCCAGAATCCACCGCAGGGCCGCTGAGCAACTGACCCGCTGAAGGAGTCGGCTCCGGCGCAGCTCAGTCGAAGGGGTTGAGGGCGCTCAGCGTGGATCCCGCTGCGCTGGTGGCGCCGTTCCATGCGCCCTGCGCGTCGTCGATCATGCTGTCGACGTTGTAGTCGCCGGGAGTGATGGATTCGAGGATCGCATTGGGGCTGACTGACACCGTGCCACCGCCGCCCAGGCCGAGCTCCAAAGCAACCCTGCCGCCGACGTTGAACGAGACCTCATCGGTGGACAGGGTGTAGCCGGCACTGGCGTTCCCCCCCGCCCCAGCGGT
>JAKDNE010000413.1 GCA_030451965.1 Brachybacterium sp.
GACCGGAGCTCCGCTCAGGTCACCAGGTGAAGCCGCCCGTGGCCAGCTGGGCGTCGATGCCGTCCTGCATCGACTCCGCGTAGGTGCCGGTGAGATGGTTCCCGTCGAGGGAGACCCTCACGTTGCCGATGATCGGCGTGCAGACCCCTTCGGGGCAGACCAGCGGGTTGGGGTCCACCGGTACGATCGCCCCCGCACTCGTGGCCAGCAGCTCGGCATCGGGCCGTTCCGCCTGCAGCGAGGCCGGCAGCGGCGGGGCGCAGGCGGGATCCTGCACGCCGTGGTCGGACACGCACACCTTCGGGTCGATCTCCAGCCGTGGCAGGGCGCGCACCGCGAGCACGGTGGAGCCCTCGGCCGTGAGGGCGGGCAGGGTGGTCCCGACGCCAGGGGTCAGGGTCTCGCCGCTGTCGGGTCCGTAGGCCGTGGTCGCCAGCGCCACCGCTTCGGGGGAGACCCGATCGATGAAGCTCTCGGCGGCGTCTCCGAAGGCATCGCACTCCGCGGAGATCTCCGCGTCCGGGGCGAAGGTGCAGCCGCCCTTCCACAGCGTGACCAGCGTCCAGCCCTCGCGTTCGGCGAGGGCGATCAGCGAGGCTGAGAACTGCTCCATGCGGGAGTCGCCGACGCTGACCAGCACGGGGGAGTCCTCGCTCGGACCGGGCACCGTGCGACACAGGGCATCGAGCACTCCCGCCTCCTCCGGCGAGGGAGCGAGGCCACCGGTGCAGCGGACGTCGCCGGATACCCAGTCCTCCCCGATCAGGGCCGCAGTGGGCAGGGGCTCGGCATCGGGGTCGGCATCGGGGTGGACGGTGAAATCGGGATCCAGCACGCGGGCACCGGGATTGTCCGCCACGGCGCGGGCCTCGGCTTCGCGCTGCTGCCCCAGCAGATGCTGCTGCGCGCCGACCATCGGCGCGAGCCCCATCACCAGGCAGGTCAGCCCCACCAGCCCGGACCGCCAGGGCCGCGCCGCCGCCCAGGGCCAGCGGCGGATCGGGGCGTCCACGAGACGGGTCAGCAACCAGGCCAGGACCAGGGAGACCAGGATCAGCACGAGCCCATCGAGCAGGCCGGCCCGCGACTGGCCCGTATGGGCCAGGAACAGCGCCAGCAGCGGCCAGTGCACCAGGTACAGGCCGTAGGAGATGTCCCCGAGCAACACGGCGGGACGGGTGGACAGCACCTGGTCCACGCTCCACCGGTGCCCGGTGGTGCCGGCACCCAGCACCAGCGCCGCGGCCGCCAGCGGCCAGACCGCGATCCAACCGGGGAACGCCCCCTGCACATCGATCAGCAGCCCGCAGGAGATCAGCGCGAGCATGCCCACCCAGCCGAGCACCACGCGCGGCAGCACCGATGCCGGCGCGCGGCGACGATGGCGGGCATCGAGCGACATCGTGCGCTGCTCCCACCATGGCAGGGCGAGCCCCAGCAGGGAGCCGGCGGCGAACTCCCACAGGCGGGTGAAGGTATCGAAATAGGCGATCTGCTGCTGAGTGGCGGTCGAGTGCACCGACCAGACGAAGGACGCCGCCAGCACCAGTGCGAACACCACCGCCAACATCCCGCGCACCGACAGTCCGCGCCACCGGGCGATCATCACCGCGAGTGCGATCAGCACCGGCCAGATCAGGAAAACCTGCCCCTGGATGGACAGCGACCAGAAGTGCTGGAAGGCGGAGGCGCCGGTCTCCTCGGCCGCGTAGTAGTCGACGCCACGCTGGATCAGCACCCAGTTCTCCACGTGCAGGAGGGAGCCGATCGCGTCGGTGAGCGCGGGCATCCAGCGATCCGGGGGCAGCAGCAGGTACACCCCGCCGAGGGTCGCCAGGGCCACCACCGCCGTCGGTGGGAGCAGACGTTTGAAGGTGCGGCCCCAGTACGCCGCCGGACGCATCGGCGCCCCACGGTCGGCCTTGCGCAGGAAGGTCCCCACCAGCAGGAACGCGGAGATGAACAGGAACACGTCCACCCCGCCGGAGACCCGGTCGAAAAAGACGTGGTAGAGCACCACCAGGCCGATCGCGACGCCCCGCAGGCCGTGCAGCTCGGGGCGGAAACGACCGGCGTGCGTGGTCGGCAGCGCTGTGGTGGGGGAGGTCATGAGGCGGCGGCGAGGGGAGCAGGGTGCTGGGGAGAAGGGTCGGGGGCGGCGCGGTTCAGCCGCGCAGGAATGCGGCGCAGGCCTGCTGCAGCAGCAGCGGGTCCGCGGTCGCGCACATCTCGCGCGCCGAATGCATCGACAGCAGCGTGATTCCCACATCGATCGTGGTCATCCCCAGACGGGTCGCGGTGATCGGTCCGATCGTCGAGCCGCACGGCATCGCATTGTGGG
>JAKDNE010000056.1 GCA_030451965.1 Brachybacterium sp.
GACAATCCATTCCAGCTCGGTCGAGTCGGCCGACAACTCACGACCAAGCGTCGGCAGGGCTACATTCATGATTGTCACCTCTACGGTGACGATGTAAGCGGTGAGCATGAGTGCCAGCAGGATCATCGGTCGGCTGAGTCCGTTCATGATTCCTCCTTCCCGGGTGACCTGGCAGGTCAGGACAGGGCGCGCGAACTGTGGTCGGTTAGGGACTGGGTTGCGATCCGACGCCACGTGGCGTACCCGGACCATGAGCGGTCAGAAGACTCAGCGGCCAGGAGCGCTTGCCCTCTGGCGCCGTCGAGGAGCCTGGCAGCAGTCACAGAATCCAACCCAGCGAGCACCCCGCAAGCTATGTCGGTGTGCTCAGTTGGATTGCCTGCCAACGCCCGCGTCCATGCTGCAGTCGCTGCCGCCCACGCCACCTGTTCAGGGTGTTCGCTGGCCGAGGTGAGCACGTCGGACAGCGCTGCTTTGTCGGCGCCCCCGGCAAAGCTGCAAGCAATCGCCGCGCCAGACCAGATGTCGCCGCGCCGGTAGGGGGGGAAGGAAGAGATGATGCGCGCGACGAGGTCGACCTGTCCGGCACTGGAGAACCAGATTGATCTGCCTAGTCCTTGGTCGTACACCGGCCGGCCGATCTCGGTTACGTGTGAGGGAATCACCTGATTATCGATCGCGCGGCGGCGCGCGAAGAAGCCCTCATGGAAGCCATACCCGTCAATTGCCGCCCATCCCAAAACAGGGTCGAGGTCCCGAACCATCCGCTCTGGCCTCCTTCTCAGCCGCGCTGCTGCCATACCCACGCCCACGTAGACGGTCGCCTTGTGGCGTCCGCCCTGACCGGCGAGCAGGTTGGCGATGCGGCGCTTGCCAGGGGCAAGCACGTCGAGGACGTGCAGGCCCATCGCGGCCCCTTCGTAAGCGAAACCGTGCAGTGCCGGCTCGATGGCTTCTAGGCGCGGGACGAGTACCTCGAGGGAGGGGGCGTCCAGACTGGCGTTGTACCCGTCGGCCAGCGATTGCAGCACCGCCCCGAACTGGTCCCAACACCGGGGAGCGAAGCCAGGGCGCCGGAACACGCCCTGGGGGTCGGCGATGCCGAACATCCTCAGCCGGAGGGTTCCAAGGACACTCATGCCAGACCCTTCATCGGTATCGATACGCCGTCTTGTTGTGCTGTCCATAGCCTTTTCAGGTGCTGGCGCCATGGCTCGTAGTCGGGCCCAGAGGGTCCCGGGTAGCGGCGGACCGGGTCACTGGTGACGAATCGCGCTACCTCAGCTGAGTCCATTGACCAGAAGACATCGCACGCGCCGTCGGTGTGGTCGGCAGGATGGTTGGTCTGGTCGCGGAAACACGCCGCGACGGCCAGACCAACAGCTACCTCGGCCGCGTGCCCGGCAGCCGCGGTGCGCATCTGGCGGAAGCCGTCATGGTCCAGCGCTCCGCCGGTATACCCGCACGCCAACCCGACTCCGCCCCACAGGTCGCTGCGTCGGGGCTCATCGAAGCGGGACAGGACACGCGCGATCCGGGTGGGGTTGGCTGCGGACAGGAAGTACAGACTCCTACCGACACCGCTGTCGAAGTTGCGTGCTGCCTCTGCGTTCAGGCCGTCGGGTCGCCACTGCCGGTCGAGGCATTCGCGCGCGTGGAAGAAGCACTGAAGGAAGCCGTAACCATCAAGGATGAACCAGCGGGCGTCGTCGTCGAAGCGGTTGACCAATCGGTGAGCGTTGAGCGGAATGAAGGGCAGAATCATGCCGGCACCCACATAGACCATCGGCCGGTAGGGCCCGCACGGTCCATCGAGAAGTTCGTGGAGGCGCTTCTTGTACGGAAGCAGGAAGTCGAGCAGCGTCACCGCCATCGCTGCGCCCTCATAGGCGACTCCCCGATCCTTCGGCGGGTAGGCCTGAACCATCTCAAGCACGTCGGGCAGTTTCGGGTTGTCTAGCGTCGCCCAGAAGTTGTCCAAGATGGCATGCGAAGGCGGTTTGAAGTGCGGCCAGGCGCCATCCATCTCGGGAAGATCGCCGAACTGCTGCTTGGCCAAGCGCGGGAAGTCTTCCACCGACAGGTTGAGGAGCGGTTTGAGGACCTTGCTCAACATGACGACTGCAGGGTTCGAAGGACGCGGTCGCGCCACAGGGCGTAGGTGGGTGCTCCAACATCATCGGGGAGTCCGGCCTCGGCTTCTTCAACGATTGTGGACGCCTCAAACGAGGTAGATCCGAAAATCGCCTTGCAAGCGCGCTCGTTGTGCTCGGTCGGGTTGTTCCCGAGGTGCCGCGCTCGTGCCGACATTGCTGTGCCTACTTCCAGGTGGTGTCGAAGCGGCCCGGCTAGGTCGGGCAATCGCTCGAGCTCGGTGACATCGAAGCCGCCCGAATATCCGCAGGCGAAGCCGGCGCCGCTCCAAAGGTCGGCGCGGCGATGTTCGCCGAACCCGGCGATGATGGCGGCGACCCGGTCGACGTCGCCGGCTGAGGCGAACCAGATCGCCCGGCCGATCCCTTGGTCGATGACGCGCAGTCCGTAGCCGTGGACGCGTAACGATATGCGTTGGTTGCTCACATGACGTTGGTAGCCGAAGAAGCCCTTGTAGAACCCGTATCCGTCGAGGATCAGCCAGCCCATGAGCGGATCGTCGAGTCGTTTGCGGAACGCTTCGGGGTTACGTCGGATCCGACCTAGGCACATTCCTGCACCGAGATAGATGCCGAAGGTGTGTCGTGAGCCGTGGTTGGTCGCAAGGTGGCGGACCCTGTGCTGGCGCGGGTTGATGGAGTCGAGCGCTGCCAGTGCTACCCCCGCGCCTTCGTAGGCGAAGCCTTGCTTCTCGTCTGGGTAGGAGTCGAGCGTTGCCACCAGATCGGTATAACTGGGCGCCAGCAGCGTTTGCCGACTAGCCTCGGTGACGGTGTAGACGACGTCTTTGAGGCGCGCGCGGGATGCGTCGTCGACGACCGTCGGTGGAGCGGGCATCTCGCCGGCCGCAGCGAACGCCTTCCACATCACTTTGCCCAAGGGCGCGACTGGTCCACTGTCGGAGATCTTGGCTGTCATGGAGGTCATGCCGACGCCTCCTGTCCCATGGGCGCGGCGAGCTCTGAAGTGAAGGTTGCGATGACTCTGTCCTGTACGACGTGGCAGTCGTTTCGCCGATCGTTTGTGGGCAGGTCGGTGAGTGCGGCTTCGACGACGTCTCGCGCGCCGAAGCTATCGGTCTCACACAGGATCTGGCATGCCATCTCGGTGTCGGCGACAGGGTTACCCGCGCGATGGCGTCCCTTCGCCGCGAAGGCAGCACCGGTGGCGAGAAAGGCGAAGTGCTCGCCGCACACCTCGCGCAGGTATTCGATCTCACGAGGCGCCATCCCGCCGGCGTAACAGCATCCCGTTCCGATTCCGAGCCAGAAGTCTGCTTGTCGCACGGTCGCTACGGCTGTGACCTTGGCTGCCACGCGGTCGACGTCTGCGCCTTCGGTGAACCAGATACTGCGCCCGACTCCCTGGTCGAAGACTCGGCGGCCGTAGGGGGAAAGGTACGGGGGGACCTGTTGCCGATCGACGTATCGGCGGGGGTGAAAGAAGCCGAGGTGGAAGCCGTAGCCGTCCATGACCAGCCAACGTGCGACTGGGTCCTCCAGCTTGGCCAAAAAGGGTTCGGGCCTGCGCCGCAACTGCGCAAGTGCCTCGCCCACTCCTATGTGCGACATGTAGATGTGGGCGTCGCCGGCACCGGCAAGGAACTCGCGGAGCCGGGACTTGTTCGGGAGGAAGAGATCGTATGCGGTGAGTCCCATGGCGACTCCCTCGTGGGCGTAGCCGTTCATATGTTTGGGGAACCTGCCGAGCCTGGCGACGACGGTCTCAACATCACCTCCCTCGAGCACAGCGTGGTATCCGCCAACTGCGGCACGCAGCGCATCTTCCAGGTGGCGCCACCTTTCGGTGTCTCCGCCTTTGAATCCCAGGATCTTCCGTTCTGGGACTCCCATCAGCGCCAGTCGGGCGCGAGCAAGAATTGAGTTCACGGCGAGTCTCCTTGCCTGTCTCGTAGGTGTGGATCGCGCACCGGAGGTGCGAGAGGGACGGTGGGAGTGGTGGAGGTGGTGAAACCGACCACTTCGGGTGATGCCAGCGGCCGCCCAGGGCGGTTCGATCCGGTGGCGTCGACTAGACCGGGTCTGCTACGAGTGGGGTGGCCTCTGTGGCTGGTGAGGCTTCATGCCCATACGGATGCTCGGGATCGCCGAGGTTGATCCAGTGTGGACTCGTGGGGTTGGTAGCGTGGTCGGCTCGATAGGTCGAGACGAATTCGGTGACCAGCGGGTCACGGCGCCAGCGCTGGATCTGTGCCACGACTGCGTCGGAATAGTCGTCGGCGTAAGATTCCATCACGGTAGCCATGAGCTGACCGGCCAGCTGTTCGAACAGGCGGGTGTTCTCGGCGAACCTGGTTTCGAATCCGGCGTCATCGAGGTCGTCGGCCATCCCTTTGTGTAGCTGCTGCATAAACTCCAGCGGAGCATGGGTGTCGATGTACCGTCCGGCCAGCGGACGTCGATCGATGGTGGACCATTCGGTGAGGAACTCCTGGAACCGGTAGCTGATCTGGGTGAGTCTGCTCAGGTTCGCCGCCACCGATGGCGCTTCGGAGATGGTGCGGAACTTGTCTTGGAAGAAGAGCAGACAAAACACACCCCAATAGAAGGCGGTGTCCCAGACGACCTTGGAACTCATGATGCGTCCGCTGCTCATCAGCGGGTAGCGCTTCTCGTAGATGCCCCGCCAAAACTCAGCAACGTTGCGGTAGAGGTTGTCGTGGATGGCCGATAGCGGCCCGACGTCCTCACCACCGAGCGAGCGCAGGATGAGATCGCTGGTGAGCCCGTTGCTGATGGAGATCAGGTCGAGGCCAGGCGAGTACAGCGGGTCCAAGAAGAGCCCGGCTTCACCCGTGAGCGCCCACCGTTCGGAACCCGAATACACCTGTTCAGCGCCGTAGCAGTAGTCGCGCATGACTCGGAAGTCTTGGATCCTGTCCAGATGCGCGTCGATCTTGGTGGCGGCCTCGGGTTCGTGGGTACGGATCCAGCTCAAGGCCTTGTCGAGCTTGTTGAAGGTCTTGAAGTCGTGGAGATCGTCGTCGCACACAATTCCGACGCTCGTGGAACCTGAGGCGAGTGGGATGAGCCACAACCAGTAGCCGGGCCCCATCAGGTGGTTCGTCGAGTGGTAGCGAGGCCCGCCCTCGGTGCGCTTCTTCCACGCCGGGTCGTTGGACCAGGTGTCGACGTCGATGCGTTCAGCGATCCGGAACCAGGACGCGTTTGCCCTGTGCTCGACCGGAATCCGCTTACGGCCGAGGTAGCGGCGCAGGATTTGACTGCGACCCGAGGCGTCGACGACCCAGGTCCCGGCGAGTTCGCGAGTACCTTCCTGCCCGGTGATCGTTACTGAGTGTGTCGCTTCACCGGGCCGCAGTGCGACGTCGCTGACGACGCAGTTGCTGACGAACTCGACCCCGGCGTCGACACACCGGCGCCCGATCTCGTTCTCAAGCCGGCCGCGATCGAGCTGGTAAGTGTCCAGCGGAAGCCAGGTGGACGTGCCGACCTCGACCCGCGTCGTGATATCGCAGTTGTCGCCTTCAGTGAAGAAGAATCGCAGCCCGAACTTGCGGAGCTGGCAACTGTCGAGGTGGTCTTTGAGTTTGAGGATGTCGCGCAAGTAGTGCGCGGCGAGTTCGACTGTTGACTCACCCACTTTGTGCGCGGCTTCGGGCACTGGGTGGGGCTGACGCTCCACGACGATCACCCGAATGTCGGGGCGCGCATGCCGAAGCTGCAACGACAGCGTCAGGCCGGCCATACCGCCCCCGAGGATGACGACGTCGTAGTCGCCCCCCCTCATCGGCGGCGCCGATCGTTCGCGCACCCACTCGGTCAGTTGGGCTCTCTGGTGCTCGGACAGTTGGCCGAGCTGTCGGTTAAGGTCTTGATTCACGTTGATCACCTCCGGCAGCAGCCTGCTGGCGGCAATTACCGTGAACTTACCAACAGCGAAAGCGTCCGGGTCTCGGGTCCAGGTAGCGGGGCCCAGAGCCTTATAGGAGTCTGAAGGTCAGGCCCGGGCGCGACCAGACCAGGCCCTGAGCGAAGGAGGCGGCCTCAAGGAGGCCGGTCTGCTAGGACTAGGTCTCGAGCGTCGCGGGGGACTGCTGCACGGATAGGTGACAACCGATCTGCCTAACCGAGAGGTTGGGCTGGAAGGATGTTCACCGTGTCCAAGCCCTACCCCCAGGAGTTCCGCGACGACGTGGTCCGTGTCGCGAGGAACCGTGCGCCCGGTGTCGAGCTTTCCCAGATCGCGAAGGACTTCGGCGTCCACTTCACCACTCTGTACTCGTGGATGAAAAAGGCCGACGTCGAGGACGGCATGAAGCCGGGCGTCACCGCGAATGAGAACGCCGAGTTGCGTGAGGCGAAGAAACGGATCCGGCTCCTCGAGCAGGAGAACGAGGTCCTGCGCCGCGCGGCCGCCTATTTGTCGCAGGCGAACCTGCCGGGAAAATGATGTACCCGCTCGTCCGCGAGCTGGCCGACGACGGGATCCCCGTCACGGTGACGTGTCGGGTACTGAACATCGCGCGCCAGCCCTACTACCGCTGGCTCACCCACCCGGTCACCGACGCCGAACTCAAGCAGGCCTATCGCGCCGACGCGTTGTTCGATGCCCACCGCGACGATCCGGAGTTCGGCTACCGGTTCCTGGTCGACGAGGCCAAGGAAGCCGGCGTGGCAATGGCCGAGCGGACCGCGTGGCGAATCTGCAGCGAGAACAGTTGGTGGTCGGTGTTCGGCAAGCCCAAGCGCGGCAAGGCGAAGAAGCCCGGCCCGCCGGTGCACGACGACCTGTGCGCTGTGCTCGACAAGCATGGCGTGACTCGACACGAGTTCAAGGCCGATGCTCTCAACGAGTTGTGGCTCACCGATATCACCGAGCATTGGACGGCCGAAGGCAAGCTCTACTTGTGCGCGATCAAGGACGTTTACTCCAACCGGATCGTGGGCTACTCCATCGACTCACGGATGAAGTCCCGGCTGGCCGTTGCGGCGCTCAACAACGCTGTTGGCCGGCGTGGCGATGTCGCTGGGTGTGTGGTCCACAGCGACCGAGGCAGCCAGTTCCGGTCCCGGAAATTCGTACACGCCCTCAACCGCCACGACCTGGTCGGATCCATGGGCCGCGTCGGCGCATGCGGGGACAACGCGGCCATGGAGTCGTTCTTCGCCCTGCTGCAGAAGAACGTCCTGGACCGCCGCGGATGGGCGACTCGTGAGGAGCTGAGAATCGCGATCGTGACCTGGATCGAGAGGACCTATCACCGACGCCGACGACAGCCCGCCCTCGGACGGTTGACCCCCGTCGAGTTCGAGACCATCATGACCACGCCAGCCACTCAGGCTGCGTGACCCAATCTGTCACCTGATCGTGCAGCAGTCCCCGGACACAAGCAAACCACCTCGCCCGATGGTCCAGGGAGGTGGTTTGCTAGTCGTTCCGTAGCGGATAGACCGAGGAGGTCAGACCATCGGCGCGTCGTTGCTCTTAGTGTTGCGCGTGCCTAGGCCGATGAGTGCGGCGGCGACAATGGCTATGCTGCCTGCGAGCAGTGCACGACCGAAACCTTCGGTTAGCGCCTCCGGAGGCGGTGTGCCGGCCTCGATCAGGTCGGTGGCCCTGGATGTTGCGATCGTGGACAGGATCGCCAGTCCAAGCGCTCCCCCCAGTTGCATGGAGCTGTTGAGCAGAGCGGCGGCGAGCCCGAGTTTGGACTCCTCTACGCCTGCGTGGGCCGCGTTGGTGACACCCACCAGGACAGACCCAAGGCCGAGCGACATCAAGATCATCCCGGGGAGCAAATCGGCGAGGTAGCTGCCCTCGACAGGGATCTGGGAGAGAAGGAAGACGCCGATACTGGCGATGAGGGCGCCGGCGACGATGAGTGGTCTTGTGCCGACACGCGGGATGAGCTTGGTCGCCGAGCCGGCGCCCAAACCGATGCCGATGGTCACTGGAAGGTAAGCAAACCCAGTCTTGAGTGCTGAGTAGTTCAATACTTCTTGCATGTAGAGGGTGAGGAAGAAGAACATCGACATAAAACCTGCGATGGCAGTCAATTGGGTCAGATTGGCTGCAGCCAGCCCAGGCACTCGGAAGATTGACAGCGGCATTAGCGGGTTGGAGTGGCGCTTCTCGTTGACGATGAAGGCGACTAGCAGCAGTACGGCCGTTCCCAAACGCACGACTGTGGTGATGGAGTCCCAGCCGGAGCCGGGTGCCTCGACGATGCTGTAGACCAGCAACAGCATTCCGGAGGTAGCGAGTAAGGTGCCGAGCAGGTCGAAACGTTCGCCCGAGGGGCTCCTGCGGTCATCTGGCAGGACCTTGAACATTGCGAGCAGGATGAGCATGCAGACGATGGGGTTGACCAGCAGGACCGAACGCCATCCGAAGTACTCGGTGAGGATCCCGCCGAGCAGCACTCCGGCGGCAGATGCCAGGCCGACGATCCCGCCCCAGATGCCGAGGGCCTTACGCCGGTCGGGGCCCTCCGCGAAGGTCGCGGTCACGGTGGAGAGCGCGGCGGGGAGCATCAGTGCCGCGCCGGCCCCTTGAACCATGCGAGCCGCGATGAGTGTCTCGGAGTTGTTTGCCAGGCCGCCGAGAAGTGATGCGGCGGCAAATATGACCACACCGACCGCTAAGACCCGGCGGCGGCCGATGAGGTCAGCCGCTCTGCCGCCCAACAGCATGAATCCGCCGTAGGTGAGCAGGTAGCCACTGGCGACCCACTGCAGGTTCTGTGGGGTGAAGCCGAGGTCCCCTTGGATCGAGGGTAGCGCCACGTTGACGATGACGGCGTCGATGAAGTCAAGGAAGGCGATCGCGCACAGGAGTGCCAGGATGAGTTTCCCTGATCGGCTAGCCAAGGCAGAGGTTTGGACAGGCGTGGTGGTGGTCATGGACGAACGTCTCCCTCCCGAGTGACCCCAGAGAGACCCCAGAGGTTGGAGTCGCATTCGTCAGACACCATGGGGCCTTGCCCGTGATACTGACCGACCCGAACGTAGATAGTCAAGAGAACCAGCGATTTTCAAGTGTGTGATGTCAGATGTAGTCCTACTTTGATGTGACCCACAGGCCTAAAGCGCTCGTCGTGCCTAGATAGGTCGCGTGCGTAATGCTGAGTCGGGCACCTCGTGCTACTGATCTCGCTTGTCGTCAACGTAGTAGGTGAGCTTTCGCGAGCTGGCCGCAGGCGACCTCGGAGAAGCCCGGACATCGCGGACTCTGGTGGCCTGTCGGACCCGCCGGCTAAAGGCCCTGACGTGACCGGCCAATACATGGTCGCCACCTCCTTCGAGGCCCCGAGTTGAAGTGCTCGTCGACGGCCCATGATGCTTCGGGATCATGTCCGCGAGGAAGGCAGTGGGGAAGCGGTTGCAAGGCACGGACAGTCAGATCCAACACCTGCCGGCGCAGAACGGGATCAGGCGGTTCGATCAGGACCTCGTGTGCTCGGCTAGGTAGGTGGCGACTTATGTGTCGACCGACAACGAGAAGACCGTCAGCCGAGCACCCGCGGACTCAGACGTCGGAGCGTCCCACCAACGATTCGGAATCGCCGTTGCTTGCCAATTCCGCGTGAATGACCCCTGCCAGGCGGTCTCGGTCATGGCTGAGGCCCAAGGGCGCAAGTTGCTGCTCCAGCGTTCGCACAAACATGGCCCCACAGCTGATAATCCGCGGGTCCTGATGCCCGAAGACTTCCAAAATCACCGCGCCGTAGAGTGACTGCCAAGCGTGCAGAATTGGCCAGAGCACTCCGCGGTCCACGGCCGGGATCGATGAGGCGTCGATCGGCATCCGCGGTTCCAAGACGACTTCGCGCACGCCCGGCGGAAGGTCGTCCAGATCGGGACGCGCCGAACGGAACTTGTTCCAGATCTCGACTAGCATGCCGAGCATGAGACCGCATGAGTGGGAGGAGGCGGGCATTTCGCGACGGATGCAACTCGCATCCGCCACCGGGTTGGCGAACACCAGCCTAAACTCGCGCGGTTTGCGGTGTGCCCAGGAGCGGAACGCCATGGTGGCGGCAATCAGCCGACCCGCGGGGTCGTCATCGTCATAGCGAGCCGACGCCGCAAGGAACTGGGTGGTTACCGACCTGTCGATCTCGAAGGCGACCAGGTCGACCAGGTCGTTGTAGTTCTCGACATAGCGGTACAGAGCCGGAGCAGTCATCCCCATTCGGCGGGCGACGGCGCGCAGAGAGAGATCGGTATCCTCGGCGAGGAGTTGACGCGAGGTCGCGACGATTTCGGCGAAGCTGGCCTCGCGCTGCCGCGCGCGCCGACTCTGCGGCGCGGAGTGATCCTCCGGGTCCATGCTGGAATCCTAAACCGGGTTCGACAGTGGGTCGATGCATGGCTGGACCAACAACTCGCCCCGCATGTCTCCAAACTTGATACGCGGCGGATTTCCACGGTGAGCCTGCCGGTGTAGGTAGGGGAGGATGCTGCCGTCGCCCGGTTCGAGCACGATCGTGGTGATCGAGGTGGAGAATGATCCGCGCCGAACCCGAGGACTCCCCTCGGTGGGCCGCGTCCCTCAGCTGTGGGGGATCCCGGGCACGTGTCGTAGTCCCGCCGCGTGCAGGTCCACGTAGGCGGGCCGCCTGGCTCCGAGTGTGTGCAGCCAGCGCCAGAATGCGCTCTTGGCGTCCCTAGCCCGCTGTTGGTGTGTGTAGAACCCGGCAAGGCCGAGCGCGTCGTAGATCTCGTTGGTAAAGAGCACCGTTGGGTCGTTCGACGTTGGGAGATCGACCCATAGTTGCAGCTGGCCTTGTTCGATAAGCAGGGGGTATACCGCGCTCGGTGGCGCTCCCGGCCTAAGTGTGACCGGCGCAAAGCCGTCTGCTTGCGCTGCTGAGCGGTCCAGGTAGACGCGTGCGTGACGGCTGCCGTGTAGCCACGCCGGGAGCTCTTCTCGCGGCCTGTCCAAGTAGTTCAGCCAGCGCTCGAGGAGCGGCGACAAGTGTCTGTCAGGGTCGCGCACCTTCTTGCGTCGCCTAAGCACCTGGAAGGTGTCCTCGAGCTCAACAGGGGAGACGAACCAGTCATGCAGCGGCTGAGGCGCAGGTAGCCCAAGCGGCGGTGCGTCATCGAAGTGGGCTTGCGGGTCTGAGGCTTGTATGCAGAGAGTCACATCACTGACGCGGCGGGAGGCGATCTGCTCAGCTAGGTCGGGGTCCAGCCCGAGGCCGCTGAGCTCGCGGATAGCGTTACTGGGACCGGTTCCTGCGTATCCGACGTTCACGTTTCTGACAGCTACCCAGTCGCCGTCGCGCGTCGAGATAAGCATGTTGGGCACAACCACGACGCCCCCGCTCACCAGGCGGGTCGGGTCGACTCCACTCATGTACAGGGGGTCCGCTCTCTCGAAGGACGCCAGAATCCGCGCAAGACCGCCGTGCCGCGAGACATGTTCCTGTAGTTCGGCGCCACTGAGGAGGGGGACCCTTGCGAACGGGTCTGCGATCGTGTGGCCACAACGCGCTGCGTTGGCCATCCATTCGGTCATGTGGCTCGGAGAGATGCCAACCATACGCGCAGACTCGGCTTTGGCTTGGTCGAGTTCATCGCGCAGGAATTTCGCCGTAGCTCCGATTTCAAGCTTGATCTCCTCGACCGCCTGCTGCGTTCGCTCTCGCCGCCGCCCCAGCGACTCCAGTTCTCGATTGAGTTCGATGCGGGTTGTGTCGTGGTCGGCCATGCGTCAGAGCATAGACGGCATAGCAACGGCAGAGCAACGGCAGAGCAACGGCACACCGTCGGGTGACCGACGGCACCGATAAGTTATATTATGTCAACTATCGAACGGGAAGACTAGTTAATTAGTCTTGACAAGGTTGCCTGGTCGGGTGATAGTCGATGCATGAGCGACTCCTCCCCCGCCCCTGCTGCACCACATGTGCGCGAGTTGCAGGTCGTGCGGATCAAACTCGGCAACGAACGCGCCGCCCCGCAGCCAGACCCGCTTGGCCGGGACCTCATCGGCTACGCGGAAGGCTTGACCACCCACGAGCTGTGGCTCCGCGGCCGCGGAGTCTGGAAGGCGAAACTGACGACCATCGCGGAAGCCGACCTCGTGCTCCTGGTCGCGGAGGGAACAGTGCAGCTCGTCGGCACCGTGGACGGGGCAAGCTTCCACGACGCCCGCGTCGCGGTCACCGGCATGCCACTCCCCCACCACCCATTGGTCGGACAGTCCGACCCGCTGCCCAACAACAGCCAGAACCCCATCAAGTACGGCACCATCACCACCGCGCCACCCACAGCAGCCATGGCCGAATCGCAGCGTGACCACCACCAGGTCCTCGCTCACGCGATCGAGGTCCTGACGGAAGCCGCCCACCTGCGGCGGCGCGTCCTGCACCAGCC
>JAKDNE010000414.1 GCA_030451965.1 Brachybacterium sp.
TGCGATCTGCGGGAGACCGGATGCTGGCGGAGCGGCTGGGCTCCCCGGGGCTCTTGCCGCGATGAGAAGCATCGTATACGCTTTCAAATATTCCGCAAGAGCAATGTCGCCAGCGAGGAGCATGATGACCCACCCTCTGGACCCCGCCGACCGCCGGTTCGCCGCCCTGCCCGAGCACCCCGGGAAGATCATCGCGGTGCATCTGGCCTACGCCTCGCGCGCCGATCAGCGCGGCCGCCGCCCCGCCGCCCCCTCCTACTTCCTCAAGCCCGGCAGCTCGGTGGCCGCCACCGGAGGCACCCTCGAGCGCCCAGCCGGCACCGAGCTGCTCGCCTTCGAGGGCGAGATCGCGCTCGTGATCGGCACTCCCGCCCGCCACGTGAGCCTCGCGCAGGCCTGGGACCACGTGGGCTGGGTGACCGCCGCCAACGACTTCGGGGTCTACGACCTGCGCAAGAACGACAAGGGCTCGAACCTGCGCAACAAGGGGGTGGACGGCTTCACCCCGATCGGGCCGGAGCTGCTGGATGCCCGCACGATCGACCCCGCCGCCCTGCGCGTGCGCACCTGGGTCGACGGCGAGCTCGCCCAGGACGACACCACGAGCACCCTGCTCTTCCCGCTGGCCCAGTTCGTCGCCGACCTCTCCCAGCACCTCACCCTCGAGCGGGGCGACGTGATCCTCACCGGCACCCCGGCCGGCTCCTCCGTCGTCGGCCCCGGCGACGTGGTGGAGGTCGAGGTCGACGCCCCGACCGCCCCCGGCGCCCCGACCTCGGGCCGGCTGCGCACCGCGATCGCGCAGAGTCACGTGCCCTTCGACCCGGCGCTCGGCTCGCTGCCCGCGGTCGACGACACCCAGCGGGAGGAGGCCTGGGGATCCCGCGAGGCCGCCGGTCTGCCCCCGCTCGTGGGCGAGGCCGCCGCCGACGAGGCCGCCGCCGACGGCCCCGAGCGCTTCGTGCTCAGCCCCGCCCAGCGGGAGAAGCTCGAGGCGGCCCCGGTCGCCGGGCTCAGCGCCGCCCTGCGCAAGCGCGGCCTGCACCACTGCCTCCTGGACGGACTCCGGCCGATGCATCCCGAGCGCAAGCTGATCGGCACCGCGAAGACCCTCCGCTTCGTCCCCGCCCGCGAGGACCTCTTCACCGCCCACGGCGGCGGGTTCAACACCCAGAAGCAGGTCTTCGACAGCGTCGACGAGGGCGAGGTCATCGTCATCGAGGCCCGCGGCGACTCCGGCGCCGGCACCCTCGGCGACATCCTCGCGCTGCGCGCCCTGCACCGCGGCGCCGCCGGGGTCGTCACCGACGGCGCCATCCGCGACTTTGAGGCGGTCGCCGAGATCGGCCTGACCGCGTTCTCCGCCGGGGCCCACCCCTCGGTGCTGGGGCGGAAGCACGTCCCCTGGGACAGCGACGTCGCCGTCGCCTGCGGCGGCGCGACCGTGCTGCCGGGCGACGTGATCGTCGGCGACTCCGACGGCCTGGTCGTCATCCCCCCGGCCGTGCTCGACGAGATCGTCGAGGCGACCCTCGAGAACGAGGAGCGCGACGAGTGGATCGCCGCGCGCATCGCCGAGGGCGAGCCGATCGAGGGGCTCTTCCCGATGAACGAGGCATGGAAGGCGCGGTACACGGCATGGCGACGCGAGCGCTGAGCGAGCGGCCCGCCGCCCCGGCGGTGAGCAAGTCGCAGCAGGCCTACGACTGGCTGCGGGAGCGGATCCTGCGCCAGGAGTTCACCCCGGGCTATCGACTGGTGCTCTCCACGATCGGGAAGGAGCTCGGCATGAGCGTCGTCCCGGTCCGCGAGGCGGTGCGCCGGCTCGAGGCCGAGGGCCTGGTCGTGTTCGAGCGCAACATCGGCGCCCGCGTCGGCATGATCGACCGCACCGGCTACGAGGAGGCGATGGACGCCCTGGCCGTCCTCGAATCCGCCGCGATCAGCCGGGCCGCCGCCCACCTCGACGCCGAGACCCTGCACCGCGCCCGCGAGCTCAACGAGGTGATGCGCGGCAGCCTCGAGCACTTCGACGCCCACCTGTTCACGGCGCTGAACCAGCAGTTCCACGCCCTGCTCTACCGCGCCTGCCCCAACCAGCACCTGGTCGACCTCACCGAGGCCGAATGGTCCCGGCTGGGCCACCTGCGCGACTCCACCTTCACCTTCATCCCGGGCCGGGCCCCGGAGTCCGTCCGCGAGCACGAGCACATCCTCGACCTCATCGAGGCCGGGGCCACGCCGGACGGCGTCGAGCACGCCTGCCGCATGCACCGGGGCCGCACCCTGTCCGCCTACCTCGACCTGGGGGAGCCCGGCGCCCCGACC
>JAKDNE010000415.1 GCA_030451965.1 Brachybacterium sp.
GCTCCGCGCGAAATGGCATGGTCGGGTCCTGGCGCAGGAGCGATGCGTATGCCGCTATGACCGTACTGATCGCTGTGCCGCCAGCACCCGACCAGTTCTCGGTCCGTGCGGCCGGCGACCGCAGCCGGCGACCGCGGCCTGCGATTGCGGTCCGCACCGCATCCCCGGTGGCTCACAGCCCGAGGGCATCCTGCAGCAGCGCGTAGCCCACGAAGGCGAACACATCGAGCAGGGTGTGGGCGATGACCAGCGGCAGGGTGCGCCGGGTGCGGCGATACCACTGCCCGAACACCAGCCCCATCACCAGGTTCGCGAGCCCCGGGCCCACCCCCTGATAGGTGTGGTAGGCACCGCGCAGCACGGCGGAGACGAGGATGATCCGCCGCGGTGACCAGCCGAGCCGCTCGAGCCGCTGGAACAGGTAGCCCACCACGATCACCTCCTCCAGCACGGCGTTCTTCACCGCGTGCAGCACCAGCACCGGCAGCGTCCACCAGTGGGTGGAGAGCGCCGCCGGGATCACCTCGACCGTCGCCCCGAGCAGCCGGCCCAGGTAGTAGACCGCCAGGCCCGGCAGACCGATCCCGGCTGTCAGCAGCACGCCGTGCAGCAGATCTCGCAGCGGTCGGCCGAGATCCAGTCCCAGATCCCGCAGAGCCTGGTGGAGCGAGCCTGCGGTCAGCGCCAGCAGCAACATCACCAGCGCCACCGGTGCGAGGGCGAAGGCGATGGATAACAGCTGGTAGAGCAGGTCCAGCCAGGGGTTCTCCCGCAGCGAGTTGTTCAGGGCGGTGGACTGCCCGGACAGCGGCCCGGCCGCGAGCGCCTGGGCGAGGGAGAGCAGCGAGTACACGGCGCTGCGCCCCAGCGAGAGCGCGAGGATGATCAGCACCTCGGCGCGCAGCCAGGCCCTGCTCGGTGTCATCATCTCCACCCCGTCATGTTCTCACCTGCGCCGTGGCCCGGCGATGCGGTGGCCGAGCTCGAGCGGCAGAGCGTCCCTGGCCGTGACAGACTCGAGGCCATGACGACCGAGCACCCCGCATCCCGTTCCGCCCGCCCCGCCGTCCTGATCACCGGCGCGAACCGCGGGATCGGCCGCGCCACGGCCGAGGCGCTCGCCGCAGACCATCACCTGCTCCTCGCCGGCCGCGACGGGCAGGCGCTGGCCGAGCTGGCCGCGCAGCTGCCCTCGGCCGAGCCCTTCGTCGCGGAGCTGACCGACTATCCGGCGACGGCCGCTGCGGTCGCCGCCCTGGACCTGCCCGGCGGGCTCACAGGGCTGGTGCACTGCGCAGGCATCCTGGTCAACGGCAGCGTCGAGGAGCTCAGCGCCGCGGACTGGGAACGGAACTTCGCCATCAACGTCACCGCGGTCTCGGAGCTGACCCGGCTGCTGCTGCCCGCGCTGCGGGAGGCTCGCGGCACGGTCGTCGCCGTGAACTCCGGCTCCGGCTATAACGCGAAGGGGGAGCGGGGGGCCTACTCCGCCTCGAAGTTCGCGCTGCGCGCCTGGAGCGATGCGCTGCGTCAGGAGGAGGTCGCGCACGGGGTGCGGGTCAGCTCGGTGCATCCGGGCCGGGTGGACACCGATATGCAGCACGAGCTGCGTGCCGCGGAGAGCGGTGCCTACGAGACGGAGAAGTACCTGCGCCCCGACACGGTCGCCGCCGCGATCGGTTTCGCGCTGCGCGCCCCGGCCGAGGCGGTCGTGGCGACCATCGACCTCCGCCCCCGCGCCATCGGCTGATGGGGCGGGGCCGACGGACCGGCTCAGGCGCTGGTGTCGTCCAGGTGGTCCACGAGCTGCGCGGCATACCCGATGTAGGTGTGCGGGCTCAGCGCCAGCAGCCGCGCCTGCTCTGCCTCGGGCAGGCCCAGCGAGCGCACGAACTCGCGCATCCCCTCACCGTCCACGCGGTGGCCGCGGGTGAGATCCTTCAGCCGCTCGTAGGGGTTGTCCAGCCCCGACACGCCCTGCACGCCGAGGGTGCGCATCACCGACTGCACGGCCTCGCCGAGCACCTCCCAGTTGCCCTCGAGGTCCGCCGCCATGGCGCCCGCGTCCACGTCCAGGCCGGCCAGGCCCTTGCGGAGGTTCGCGATCGCCAGCAGCGAGTGCCCGAACGCGGGGCCGATGTTGCGCTGGGTGGTGGAGTCGGTGAGGTCCCGCTGCAGGCGGGTGGTGACCAGGGTCGAGGCGAGCGAGTCCAGCAGCGCCCCGGAGATCTCGAGGTTCGCCTCGGCGTTCTCGAAGCGGATCGGATTGACCTTGTGCGGCATCGTCGAGGAGCCGGTGCCGCCCTGGGCCGAGAGCCGCT
>JAKDNE010000057.1 GCA_030451965.1 Brachybacterium sp.
CCCGGCCTTCGGGAGGGTGAGCGGAGCGGGCAGACCGGTGAGCTCTGGCGGCGCGACGGACCCGCGCAGCCGCTGCTACCCCTGGTGCCGTTCGCCGGTGAGCATGGTCAGCAGCAGCACGCTGGCCTCCTCCGCAGCATCGGCCGGGCAGTCCACCCGGTGCGTGACGTCCTCCCGCAGATGGATGACGGTGCCGGGACGGAGCCGTACGGTGTCGCCACCCGAGCTGAAGTCCAACGACCCGGACACGCACTGCACGATGATGGGGTGCGCCGCAGTGTGGTCGGGCAGGTCCTGTCCGGGAGCGAAGGTGAAGACGATGAGGTTGGCGCCGTCGCCCTGCAGGAGTCGCTTCACGGCCGGGCGGGGACGCTGCGGGTTCGGAGCGGGCGCCTGCTCGGTCACGGGCATGACGGTCATGGAGTCGGAGTCCCGGGATGCGGGGTCGCCGAAGCCGTCGGGCCGGTAGACGGGCAGGTCGGTGGTGATCGGGTCGGACATGGGATCTTCGCTTTCGCAGTTCGGGAGGAGGATCAGTCTGCTGTGCGGGTCAGGATGATCCCGACTCCGAGCAGGTGGTCGCGGTGGGTGGTGAAGACTCTGCGCATCGCGAGGACACGGCGGCGGACCTCGGGGCGGCGGAGCACGTTCCCGATGATCCGCACGGTCCCGAGCACGCCCTCGTCAGCGATCACCCGGCGCGGGTCCAGCAGCGACATCGAGGTGCAGTAGGTATCGGTGACCTGGAACCCGGCCTCGTCGGCCAGCGCGACCCATTCGGGGATCGTCAGCGGCCGGGCGTTGACGCGGATGGAGCGCGCCAGCGCCTTGCGGATCTCGTCCTTGGTCTCGGGGGAGAGGTCGTCGGGCGTCAGTCCCATCTCGTGGACGGCGTAGACACCTCCCGGACGGAGCAGGCGGGCTGCCTCGCGCATGATCTCGAGCTTCCTGCGGTCGGTGTGCATGGTCAGCATCGCTTCGCCGAGCACGGCGTCGGCGCAGCCCGCGGTGAGACCCGTGTGCTCGGCGGAGGCCTCGATCACCTGATGGTCCCCGGCGGGCAGGATGGCGGAGACGGTCTTGACGGCCTGCGCATCGGAGTCCACGCCGACATACCGGCGGGGGTCCCGGGCGAGGATCTCCCGGGCGGTGATGCCGAGGCCGGGCGCGAACTCGACGACGGTGCGCCCCGGGATGCCGATGCGGTCGAGCAGCCAATGGGTGGTCTCCCGGCCGCCGGGGCGCAGCACCTTCTTGCCGACGCTCGCCAGCAGCCAGTGCCCGGCGGTCTTCGCGGCAGAGCGGTGCGCGCCGGGGAAGGTGGTGGTGCGGGCTCGGGTCTGGGACGCCATGGGAAACCTCGTGGGTCGCTGTGGAGATGCCTGATAAGGCCAGCCTAACCTCATGGAGGAGGTTCTGGCGGACCGGGACCGCGATATTCTGGTGCCGGCGAGAGACGCGCTGGTCTGCCGGCCGGCCCCGGGCTGGCCACCACCAACACCTCCAGACGGTGCGGATCGTCTGGCCCTCGACGGTGCGCGGCCCCGCCGTCGTCCTCGGCGCGGCCGTCAGTTCTCCAGCAGGTTCCGCAGGACGTAGGGCAGGATCCCGCCGTGCAGGAAGTAGGACTCCTCGGCCGGGGTGTCGATGCGCAGCGTCGCAGTGATCTCCCGGGTCTCGCCGCCGGACTCGATGCGGACGGTCACCTCCTCGGGGAGATGGTCCCTGCCCTCGAGCCCGATGACCGAATAGGTCTCCTGGCCGGTCAGCTCCAGCGAGTGCGCCGACTCCCCGTCGCGGAACTGCAGGGGAAGGACGCCCATCCCGATGAGGTTGGAGCGATGGATCCGCTCGAAGGAGGTGGCCAGGACGGCCCGGACCCCCAGCAGCGAGGTCCCCTTCGCGGCCCAGTCGCGCGAGGAGCCGGACCCGTAGTCCGATCCGGCGATGATGAGCAGCGGGACCTGGTCCTCGATGTACGCGCTGGAGGCGTCGAAGATGCTCATGCGCTCGCCGTCGGGCCAGTGCCGCGTGTAGCCGCCCTCGACCCCGGGCACGAGCTGGTTGCGCAGCCGGACGTTCGCGAAGGTACCGCGGATCATCACGTGGTGGTTGCCGCGACGGGATCCGTAGGAGTTGAAGTCTCCCGGCGCGACCCCGTTGTCGACCAGGTACTGCCCGGCGGGGGAGTCCTGTCGGATGGCCCCGGCCGGGGAGATGTGGTCGGTGGTCACCGAATCGCCGAGAAGCGCCAGGATCCGGGCGCCGGAGATGTCCTGCACCGGTGCGGGGTCGGCGCTCATGCCGTCGAAGTACGGCGGCCGCTGGATGTAGGTCGATGTGTCGTCCCAGGCGAACCGGTCGCTCTCGGGGATGTGCATGCCCCGCCAGTTGTCGTCCCCGGCGTAGACGTCCGAATATCCCTTCGTGAACATATCGGCCTCGAGGTTCTCGTCCACCACGGCCTTGATCTCCGCCGTCGTCGGCCAGATGTCGCGCAGATGGACCGGGGCACCGTCGGTGTCGGTGCCCAGGGGATCGTTGAGCAGGTCGGCATGCATGGTGCCGGCCAGGGCGTAGGCGATCACCAGCGGCGGCGAGGCGAGGAAGTTCATCTTCACCTCGGAGTGGATGCGGCCCTCGAAGTTCCGGTTGCCGGACAGCACCGAGGCGACGGAGAGGTCGTTCTCCGCGACGGCCGCACTGACCGCCGGGATCAGGGGTCCCGAGTTGCCGATGCAGGTGGTGCACCCGTACCCGACGAGATCGAAGCCGAGCTCCTCCAGGTAGGGCGTGAGGCCGGAA
Source organism: Brachybacterium sp. (assembly GCA_030451965.1). Taxonomy (GTDB): domain Bacteria; phylum Actinomycetota; class Actinomycetes; order Actinomycetales; family Dermabacteraceae; genus Brachybacterium. Next base: position 2,806 of record JAKDNE010000057.1, read on the forward strand.
CGGTCGTAGTAGTCCGTGACGACGCGGGAGCCGGGGGCGAGGGTCGTCTTCACCCACGGCTTGCTGCTCAGGCCGCGCTCGACGGCCTTCTTCGCCAGCAGCGCGGCACCGATCATGACCGTGGGGTTGGACGTGTTGGTGCACGAGGTGATGGCAGCGATCACCACATCACCGTGGTCGATGGTCGAGGGCTTGCCGTCCAGGAGGATCTCGGCGGGATCGGAGGGCCACGTCAGGGCATTGCCCTTCTCGTCGTACTGGTGCGGCGGTGCATCACGGGCGATCGTGGAGCTGATCGCGACGGGGTCGCTGGCCGGGAAGGAGTCGGCGGAGGCGTCGTCGAGGCCGCCCGCGATGGCGGTCTCATGCGATTCCCCGGCGAGCAGTCCCCGCACGGCGCGCTGGGCGACCTTCAGCGGGATGCGGTCCTGCGGGCGCTTCGGTCCGGCGATGGACGGCGTCACGGTGGACAGGTCGAGCTCGACGATCTGGCTGTAGTCCGGGACGTGGTCCGGGTCGTGCCACAGACCCTGCTCCCGGGCGTACGCCTCCACCAGTTCGATCTGGTGCTCGTCGCGACCGGTCAGTCGCAGGTAGTCCAGCGTCTCCTGATCGACGGGGAAGATCGACCCCGTGGAGCCGTACTCAGGGCTCATGTTGCCCAGCGTCGCCCGCGTCGCCAGCGGGACGTTGGCGACGCCGGGGCCGAAGAAGTCGACGAACTTGCCCACGACCCGGATCTGGCGCAGCAGCTCGGCGACGGTGAGGACCAGATCGGTGGCGGTGGTGCCCTCCGGCAGCTCGCCGGTGAGCTTGAGGCCGACGACCTGGGGGATCAGCATGCTCATCGGCTGACCGAGCATCGCCGCTTCCGCTTCGATGCCACCCACACCCCAGCCGAGCACACCCAGACCGTTGACCATGGGGGTGTGCGAATCGGTGCCGACCAGGGTGTCCGGGTAGGCCTGCGGACCATCGGGTCCCTCCCGGGCGAAGACCACGCGGGACAGGTATTCCAGATTGACCTGATGGCAGATGCCCGTGTCCGGGGGGACGACCAGGAAGTCGTCGAAGGACTGCTGGGCCCAGCGCAGCAGCTGGTAGCGCTCCTGGTTCCGCTTGAACTCCAGCTCGGCGTTGATCCCGAACGCGTCGGGCCGGGCGAAGACGTCGGCGATGACCGAATGGTCGATGACCAGCTCGGCGGGGATCAGCGGGTTGATCTTCCGCGGGTCACCGCCCAGTTCCGTCATGGCGTCGCGCATGGCCACCAGGTCGACCACGCAGGGCACGCCGGTGAAGTCCTGCATCAGGACGCGGGCCGGCGTGTACTGGATCTCGGAGTTGGTCCGGGCCTGGGGATCCCAGGCGCCCAGCGACCGGATCTGCTCGGCGGTGATCAACCGGCCGTCCTCGTTGCGCAGGAGGTTCTCCAGCAGCACCTTGAGGCTGTAGGGGAGACGGGCGGATCCCTCGATCTGGTCGATCCGATAGATCTCGTACGCCTTCTCGCCCACGCTCAAGTGGTCGCGAGCACCGAAACTGTTGTGCGACATCTCTTCCTCTCCTGGAATGCAGATACTCAGATGGACTGTCGGTAGCCGAAGAACTCGTGGTCGTTGTTGTCGCCGCCCTCGCCGCCGCCGAGTACAGCCGGTCGGAGGGCACCGACCTCTTCACGCAGCCATTCCTTGCCCGCGGTGGAATGCCGGGCCCAGGAGGACCGAGGGTGGTCGGTGATGATCGTCAGGCCGGAGCGGATGAGGGGGATCGTCAGGAGCGTGGTGAAGAAGTGCTGCCGGCCCACCCAGGTCGAGAACCCCTCCGGAGCGACGCCGTCCCGCGCGGGCACGGAACCGGCCCAGGTCTCATCGACGGTGCTGTGGCTGCGCTTCTTCAGCTCATCGCGGGAGCTTTTCGGCCTATTCTCAGCGGCCTCGGAGAGTGCCGGCTCCGATACCTCGTCCAGCTGAGGTTCATCCCCGATGACCATGTCGCTCCTTCGCGCTCGGGCCGGGTCCGCTACGAACCGTCCGACCTCCGGTCGACGGGGACTGGCCGGCAATCTCCCAGCCGTCGTGCGGTTTCACCGACTGCTGTCTGCCGCATCTCTTTGCAGACATCGATGAACTACGTCACCAACATAGCTCAACCCTTGATTCCTGACGAGCGGCTGCCTGTCATCAGCCCCTCGTCGGTCCCATGTGATCAGGGACGCGTCCCTGAGCGCGCTAGCCTTCCGTGATGGCGCCGGAGCCGCTGGTCGGCGGTGACATGTCATCGCTGAACCTGCCTGATCGACCACGAAATAGGGAACCTCGATGACCCACTCCGGTCTTCTCCCACGCCACTCATCCAGTGAATCGCTCGAGGATCCCGACCTCGCTCACGAGAGCGTGTGGCGGAGACTCCTCCACGCCGGTCTGCAGGATCTGACCGATGCGGACGCCATCGTGACCATCAATGAACCCGGTCGCTCTCGCAGCACGACTCCCCACCTGTCACCTGGTCGTGCAGCGGCCCCAGAGCAGCACACCGGAGGCATTCGCTCCGCGAATCCACCTATCCACGACGCGGCGATGCCGCGAAATCAGCTCCGACACCACACCGAGTCGGCGCGGCTGAAACGGTCACCGTAGGGCCGCAGATCAGACAGTCAGTAAGTCAGTAGGTCAGCAGAAGCAAGGATCACCGCGGCCGAACCCCCGAAAGTGTGGGGAGGGCGCGGACACGAGTAGTGTGACGCGCACCCTCAACACTCGAAGGAAGGACATCCATGTCATCCGCCAAGTTCGCGTCAGTGGAGTCGTCGCGGCCTATTGATGAGTCGTTCGCAGCACTCCTGCAGGTGGTCCAAGGCCGGGAGTACGAGCTCGCTGGCCTGAGCAACGAGACCCATCAGATGCTGTTCAAGAGTGGGAAGACCGCGCTGTCGTGGGGTCACTACTACATGGCCAGTGGCATCGGGACGGCGCAGGGCTCGACGCTCAATCTGACCATCGCGGGGGTGCCCGGAGCGCCTACGTCGCTGCTGGATGGACGGAAGAACAAGAAGGCTGGGGAGAAGCTGGTCGAGGCCGTCGAGACCGTCCTCGCCAGCGCGGAGGGTCCATCGCCGCAGCTCGTGGAGTCATTCGCCGTACTCGAGGATGGTTCTTCGGTGCCCTGGACCGAGGGAGAGTACCCGGGCGCCTGAGCAGGCTCCGGTGCCTGCGCTGGCCTCGTCCGGGCGCCTGCCCGGAACCCTACGAGTCGGCTCAGTGCAGCCAACGACCGTTTGGTGCCCACACTCCCGGCACTCCCACGTCCGGTGCCCTACGGTCATCGGCCCACTACTACAAAGGAACGACAAGGCGTGCTTCCGCCGAGGCCTCGCACTCTCCGCGCGCCCATGCGGGGCGAGCTGCTGACCGGTCCAACGGATCGCTCTGCGGCAAGCGAGTCAGATCATCGAAATGCAGCACCCGAGTTGATCCGCGAGTCACCTGCCGCGAGCCGGCGCCCATGCGGCCCGCCAGTTCGGCACGGGAGAGGTTTGCGGCCACTGCGCCGACCACATAGCCGAGCGGTCTCTCCATCGCTAGGATCCGGTGCACGTTCTGCGACAGGGACGGCCGGGCAGGCCCGTCGACGACCAGCACGGCTTCGGAGACGGCGTCTGACGCATCCACGAGAACGGCACCGCCACGGGAGCTTCGCTGCATGCCCGCGATCTTGCGAGCGAACACACGCTTCATCAGCGCAGCGAACTCATCTCCAGCGGGGCCGCTCCACCCTTCGGGGTCGGAGGCCAGGGCTTCCATCACCTGGCCGAACTCCGCCGCGTCAGTCCTCGGGGGCGCGCTCATGATTGGGCCCCGTCACGGATCAAGTTTTCGCGCGAGTCGGTTCGGGCCTCCTCAGCGGTGAGCAGCCACTTTCGGAGCATCTCGCCTTTGATGACCACTGCGCCATCGGTCTCCGAGGCAAGCCGTTCCGCGAGCTCGGCCCAGTTCGGCGGCCGGACAGAGCGACGCCGCTCCATCGCCCACTCCCACAGTCCACCGTGCCCCAACTGGCGGAGGAGGAGGTCTGCGTACGGCGCCTGGCTTCTCATGACACTCGACTATAGTCGTGTTTCCACGACTACGCAAGACGTGTGTACGACTGGCATGGATGTAAAGCTGTCTGAGCTGTATCATTCCTGCATGAGCGCTACCAATGATCGACCCCAGACGTATGAGACCGCCAACGACGATGCTCGCATCTCGGCCGCGGTGCGGGCGTTGGCCGCTGGCACCGGCTTGAAGAACGCCGAGTTGGCGCCCGTACTGGGCGTCCACCGCGCGTCCGTGTTCGCAAAGCTGAAGGGGGAGACCTCGTGGAAAGCCAGTGAGGTCGCGACCCTGGCCCGGTACTTCGACGTGCCGGTGGGCGACCTCTTCGATGGCCTCGGACTGTTCCGGGACACGAAGAAGCCCCACCGGGTGACCGGTGGGGCTTCGAGCGGTGGTGCGCCATCAGGGACTCGAACCCCGGACCTACTGATTAAGAGTCAGCCGCTCTAACCAACTGAGCTAATGGCGCGAACAGGATAGAACTTTACCCCCAAGTCTCCTCACGTCCAACTCGAGGAGATCCGCTGTGAGCGAGCGAACAGCGGGCGGATTCTGCAGGGCGCGATCGCCGCCCTGAGAGATGTCGGGGCGTCGAGGACAGCTCGGCTCAGGTGGTGCCATAGCACTGGGCGAGCTCGACGATGCGCCCGGCCGCCGCGAGCGCCGCGTCCGGGTCCTGGGAGAAGTTCAGCCGCACGCGTCGATCCTCCCTCGGTGTGAACTCCGAACCCGGGGTGACGACGACCCCGGCCTGGACCCGCAGCAGGGCGATGAAGTCGCCGACGGATATGCTCATCTCCGGGAGCTGGGGATAGACGTAGCTCCCGGCCTCGGTGGTCCGCACATGCATGCCGGCGGCGGTGAAGGTCGAGACCAGCCCGTCCCGGATCCGTTGATCGGCGGCGATCCTCCCCTCCATCCAGCCCGGGGGCTCGGAGAACCAAGAGGCCAGCACCGCCTGGTTATAACCGGCCGCGCGCAGCGACACGATCGCCTGCAGTCGTTCCATGCGCCGGATCAGCTCCGGAGCTCCGAACGCAGCCCCGAGACGGTAGCCGCTGAGCGACTCCGTCTTGGAGGGGCCGAGGGCGGTGAGCACCCGATGCGATCCGATGCCCGCCGCGCGCAGATGGGTGAAGTCGGTGCCGGGGAAGAGCATCCGCGAGTAGAGCTGGTCGACGATGACCGTGACCTCATAGCGATCGGCGAGTGCGGCGATCGCAGCGATGTCCGACTCGGTGTAGACCGCCCCGGTGGGGTTGTTCGGATTCGAGAAGAGGAACACCTTCACGCCGTCCGCGAAGGCGGCCTCGAGCTGCCGGAGGTCGAGCGCTGCAGGCCGGGATGTGTCCTGGTAGTCGAGGGTGATGTAGACCGGGGTCGCGTCGAAGAACTCGACGATCTTGCGGTTGGCGAAGTAGTCGGGATCCACGATCGCCACCCGCCCCCCGAAGTCGATGCACGAAGCCACGGCCAGGAACAGGGCGCCCTGGGTTCCGGGGGTGATGATCAGCTGCGAGGCGGGATCCACCGGGCTGCCCGTGAAGTCGGCGAGCTTCTCGGCCAGCCCCTCGAGGATCGCCGGTCGACCCTTGTAGGTCGTATAGGCCTGCTCGGCGCCTTCGCGGACGCCGGCGGTGAAGTCGTCGATCGCGGAAGGGGGCGGGGCGAACGCGTTGACGTCGCCGTGGGAGAAGTCGACCGGAGTGCCGACCAGGTCGGCACCGCGCCGCAGGCCCTCCCACCGGGCGGTATCCGTCGCGGTGGCGGCCTCCTGCCCGGGTGCCGCATCGACCCCGAGCTTGGCGAAACGCTCGACGACATCGGACATGTGAACTCCTCTCCCGTGGTCACTGGCTGACAGTTCATCACGTCAGGGACGGCGATGCTGCGCAGACCCCGACGTCGGAGCCTGGTCGGAGCATGCCCCGGACGGCCCCTGTCTCGGCGGCAGCTCTCAGCGGTAGTGCTGCACGGCTTCGGCGGCGTTCTCGGAGAGATCGCGGATCTCCTCGTGCTCGGTGTGCGAGAGGATCTCCTCGAGCGTCCCGCGGGCGAGGATCCGCCCCTCCCCGAGGAACAGGATCTGCGGGCACAGCCGCTGGAGCAGCTCGACGTCATGGGAGGCGATCAGGGTGCCGATCCCCAGGCGCCGGATCGTCGCGGCGAGGGTGTCGCTGATCCGTCTGCGCGTGTTCGGGTCCACGGCCGTCATCGGCTCGTCGAGCACCAGGATCTCCGGCCGGGTGGCGAGCGCGGTCGCGAGCGAGACCCGCTGTGTCTCACCGCCGGAGAGGGTGCGCATCGTGCGCAGCAGGTAGTGCTCCGCCAGCCCCACGGACTCGAGCATCTCCGCAGCGGAGACGGCGTGCGTGCGCCCGCCCTTGCGCGCCTCCTTCGCCGCCAGCTCGAGACGCGAGCGCACAGTCTCGCGCGGATCGGAGATCGTCATCGCATACTGCGAGACGAAGCGGACCGCCGCCCGGAACCGGCGCCGCTCCTTGCCCCGCAGCTTCCTCACGTCCCGGCCGTCCCAGGTGACCCGGCCGGAGCTCGGCCGGTGCTCGCCGCTGAGCGTCGCCAGCAGCGTCGTCTTGCCCGCCCCGGAGGCGCCGAGCAGCCCCAGCGGCGGATCGCCCGACCCGACCGTGACATCAATCCCGCTGAGCACCTCCTCGCCGGGGTAGCCGGCGTGCAGGGAGCTGAGGGTGAGTCTGGAATCAGCGGGCATCGGGGTCCTTCTGGCAGTGGATGGTCGCGATGAACTCTAACCAGTCCAGCTGTGCCGCCACCGCAGGGGCGCTCAGGAACGCACGAGACGGCCGATCGCCGCAGAGGCTTCCTTGAGCTTCTCCTCCGCTTCGTCGCCTCCGGCGCGCGCGGCGTCGAGCACGCAGTGCTGGAGGTGGTCGTCCAGCAAGCCCATCGCGACACTGTCCAGTGCACTCTTCAGGGCACTGATCTGGGTGAGGATGTCGATGCAGTACTTCTCCTCGTCGACCATGCGGTGCAGTCCGCGGGACTGGCCCTCGATGCGTTTGAGCCGTGCGAGGTAGCGGGACTTGTCGGAGATGTAGCCGTGGTGGTGCTCCTCGGCTGCAACCGGGGACACCGTGGGCGCGGAGCCGTCTGGGACCGACGGGTCGGTGGTGGTCATAGGTTCCTCCGGTGAGCGGGGCGGTCAGACCGCCGGGACGGGGCGGGGGCGTCCGTCGCAGGGTGCGACGTGTCGTGCGCACGGCTGCGGAACGACCGCAGCCGGAGGCTGTTGCCCACCACGAACACGCTGGAGAAGGCCATGGCGGCACCCGCGAGCATCGGGTTCAGCAGACCGAGCGCGGCGAGCGGGATGGCCGCGATGTTGTAGGCGAAGGCCCAGAACAGATTGCCCTTGATGATGGCCAGGGTACGACGGGACAGCCGGATCGCATCGGCCGCGCTGCGCAGGTCGCCTCGCACCAGGGTGATGTCCGAGGCCTCGATCGCGACATCGGTGCCGGTGCCCATGGCGAGGCCGAGGTCCGCCTGGGCGAGCGCCGCGGCGTCGTTGACGCCGTCGCCGATCATCGCGACCACCTTGCCCTCGTCCTGCAGCCGCGTGACGACGTCGATCTTGTCCTGCGGGAGGACCTCGGCGATGACCTCCTCGATGCCGACCTCGCCGGCGATCTGCTGGGCGACGGCACGGTGGTCGCCGGTGAGCAGGATCGGGGTGAGTCCGAGGCCCTTCAGCTGCGAGATCGCCTCGGCGCTGGTGGGCTTGACGGCGTCGGCGACCACGAGCACCCCGTGGGCGGCGCCGTCGCTGACCACGACGACGGCGGTCTCGCCGCGGGATTCCGCCTCCGCCTTCGGGGCGGCCAGCTCCTCGGGCAGCGTCCCGCCCTCGAGCAGTGCGGAGCGGCCGACGAGGATCGTGCGGCCACCGATCGTGCCCCGTACGCCGCGGCCCTCGAGGTTCTCGAACCCTTCGAGTGCGGGCAGGGGGCCGGCCTCCGCAGCGGCGCCGCGGGCGATGGCCTGGGCGATGGGGTGCTCGGAGGCGTCCTCGACGGCGCCGGCTGCGCGCAGCAGCTCGGTGCGGTCCACGCCCTGAGCCGGGATGACGTCGCTCAGGGTCATCTTCCCGGTGGTGACGGTGCCGGTCTTGTCCAGGACCACGGTGTCGACCTCACGGGTGGATTCCAGGATCTCGGGGCCCTTGATGAGGATGCCCAGCTGGGCGCCGCGGCCCGTACCCACCAGCAGTGCGGTGGGGGTCGCGAGGCCGAGGGCGCAGGGGCACGCGATGATCAGCACCGCGACAGCGGCCGTGAACGCGGCGTCGAGGGGGAACCCGGCCCCGATCCAGGCGCCGAGCACCACCACGGCGATCGCGATGACGATCGGCACGAAGATGCCGGAGACCCTGTCGGCCAGGCGCTGGATATCAGCCTTGCCCGATTGGGCGTCCTCGACCCTCTTCGCCATCTGTGCCAGCTGGGTGTCGCCGCCCACGCGACTCGCACGCACCTGCAGGCGACCGCTCGCATTGACGGTCGCGCCGGTGACGGCATCGCCCTCGCCGACCTCGGCCGGCACGGACTCCCCGGTGAGCATCGAGGCATCCACCGCCGAGGTGCCGGAGACGATCACACCGTCGGTCGCGATCTTCTCGCCCGGACGGATCACGAATTCGTCGCCGACAGCGAGGTCTCCGACGGGGATCCGGGTCTCGACCCCGCCGCGCAGGACGGCCACGTCCTTCGCGCCGATATCCAGCAGGGTGCGCAGAGCAGCACCGGCCTGCCGCTTGGAGCGCTTCTCGAAGTAGCGGCCCAGCAGGATGAACATGGTCACTCCGGCGGCGACCTCGAGATAGATGTTCGCCGCGCCGTCGGACGGGCCGACGGTCAGTGTGAACTCGTGGGTCATGCCGGGTTCCCCCGCGGTGCCCAGGAACAGGGCATACAGCGACCAGAGGAAGGCGGCGAGGGTGCCCACGGAGATCAGGGTGTCCATGGTCGCCGCGCCATGGCGCAGGTTGATCGCCGCCGCCCGGTGGAAGGGCCAGGCCGCCCAGACGATGACCGGTGCGGTCAGCGTGAGCGCAGCCCACTGCCAGTAGGTGAACTGCAGCGCCGGGATCATCGAGATCAGGATGACCGGCACCGACAGCACCACGGCGCCGATCAGCCGCTCGCGCAGTGAGGTCAGCTCAGGATCCTCTCGCTCCTCCACATCGTCCGCGGTGGTGCGCTCCTGCCGGCGCGCCGGCAACGTGGCGCTGTAGCCGGTCTGTTCCACCACCGTGAGCAGGTCCTGCGGGTCGTAGTCGTCGGGCACGGAGACCCGCGCCTTCTCGGTGGCGTAGTTGACCGCGGCGGTGACCCCGTCGAGCTTGTTGAGCTTGCGCTCGATCCGATTCGCGCATGAGGCGCAGGTCATCCCGGTGATCTCGAGCTCGATATCGACGCCCGGCGGATGCTGCAGCGGGGTCGTGTCAGTGGTCATCGTGTGGACTTCTCTCTGGTGAGCGGGATGCTCGCGGCGACGAGGGG
>JAKDNE010000416.1 GCA_030451965.1 Brachybacterium sp.
CCGCGCCTCCCGACGCCGTGCGGCCCCCGAGGATGTGGCGCTGGAGGCCGGAGGCGCTGCGCGGATACCGCGACCTGGGCTGGGCGGGACTCTCGCGGGTGCTGGTGAACGCCGGCAACCTGGTGGGCACCACCTACCTGCTGTTCTTCCTGGCCGACGTGCTGCACCGACCCCGCCCCGAAAGCAGCCTGCTCGTGCTCACGCTCACCTACCTCGGCGCCTGCGCGGCGGCCTCCTGGGCTGGCGGGGTGCTGACCGACCGGTGGCGCGCGCGAAAAGTGCTGGTCGCGATCAGTGCGGGCCTGCAGGCCGTCGCCGCGCTCACGCTCGCGCTGGTGCCGACCTGGCCGAGCAGCCTCGTCGCCGCGGTGCTGCTGGGCCTGGGATACGGATTGTTCCTCTCCGTCGACCAGGCGCTGCTGACGGATCTGCTGCCCGACCCCGCGACCCGGGCCCGCGACTTGGGCATCGTGAACTCGGCCCAGCACCTGCCCATCGCCCCGCTGGTGGGATGGGTGGTCCTGACCGTGGCCGGCTACGCCGAGCTGTACATCGCCGCCGCGACGATCATCGCGCTGGGCGGCATCGCCGTGTTCCGCATCCGTTCGGTGCGGTGAAGGGAGATCCGATGAAGGCCATCATGGTCATGTTCGACACGCTGAACCGCAGGTTCCTGCCCCCGTACGGGGCGAGGGGCGTGCACGCCCCGAACTTCACCCGCCTCGCGCAGCGCTCCGTGCAGTTCGACAACTGCTATGGCGGGTCCATGCCGTGCATGCCGGCCCGGCGGGAGCTGCACACCGGGCGGTACAACTTCCTGCACCGCGGCTGGGGGCCGCTGGAACCCTTCGACGACTCGGTGCCGCAGCTGCTGGGCGATGCCGGCATCTATACCCACCTGGTCACCGATCACCAGCACTACTGGCTCGACGGCGGAGCGACCTACCATCCGCGATTCCGCACCTTCGAGCTGTTCCGCGGCCAGGAGGGCGATGAGTGGAAGGGCCGCGTCGCCGATCCGGATCTCACGAACGTCGCCCCGCACGCGAGCAACCGGGATCTGCGCCGCCAGGACGTGATCAACCGGGAGCACATGGCCACCGAGGCCGAGCACCCGCAGACCATGACCTTCGACGCCGGGCTGGAATTCATCGAGACCAACCGCGACAGCGATGACTGGTTCGTGCAGATCGAGACCTTCGATCCCCATGAGCCGTTCTTCAGCTACGAGCAGTACCACCAGCTCTACCCCGAGGCCGCAGGGACCGGGGGCCGCGACTTCGACTGGCCCGACTACAAGGAGGTCACCGAGACCCCCGAGGAGCTCGCCCACCTGCGCCACCGCTACTCCGCCCTGCTCTCGATGTGCGACCAGTCGCTGGGCCGGGTCCTGGATGCGATGGACACCCACGACCTGTGGGAGGACACGATGCTGATCGTGTGCACCGACCACGGCCTGCTGCTGGGCGAGCACGACTGGCTGGGCAAGAACGTGCCCCCGTTCTTTGACGAGACGATCCACCTGCCCCTGTTCGTCTGGGATCCGCGCTCGGCCGTCGCGGATGCGCGGCGCGACCACGTGGTCCAGACCATCGACATCGGCCCCACGCTGCTGGACCTGTTCGACGTGCCGGCCACCCCCGACATGCAGGGCGAGAGCCTCGCCTCCGTGATCACCGACGGCCCGCCGATGCGGGAGGCAGCGATGTTCGGGATCCACGGCGGCCACGCCAACGTGACGGACGGACGCTATGTCTACATGCGGGCCTGCGTCACGCCCGACAACCAGCCGCTGAACGAATACACGCTGATGCCGACCAGCATGCGCGGCCGCTTCCCGACCGACCTCCTGCAGCAGGCCGAGCTGGTCCCGCCGTTGAGCTTCACCAAGGGCGTGCCGGTGCTGAAGGTGCCCGCCCTGGCACCGACCAACCCCGCAGCGTTCGGGAGCCTGCTGTTCGACCTGGAGACCGACCCGCGCCAGGAGAACCCGCTCGTGGATCCGGCGCTCGAGCTGCGGATGGCGCGCCTGCTCGTGGACGCCATGCGCGCCAACGACGCACCGAGCGAGCAGTACGAACGGCTCGGGCTCCCCGCGACCGGCGAGGTCACGCCCGAGCACCTGGTGCTTCAGGCGCAGCACCCGCCGAGCGGGGCGGACGCCCCAGCCCTGGACCGAGACGCGCTGCAGCACTCGGTCGTCGCCACGGCCACCGTGCGCGAACTGCTCGCGGATCCCGACTCCCGCGCCGTGCTGCGCGCCGTGCTCGGCGAGATCGTGGACGGCCCGCTGCCGCCGGAGGCGCTGGAGATGAC
>JAKDNE010000058.1 GCA_030451965.1 Brachybacterium sp.
CCCCCGCGCGGCCCTGGTCGCGCTGCTCGCGCTGCCCGTGATCGTGCTGTGGCCCCTCTGGTGGGTGCTGGGGATCCTGGTGGTGCTGTGGATGCTGGTGATCCTCACCGATGCGCTGCTCGCCCCCGACCCGCGCCGGATCCGGGTGCGCCGGGAGGCACCGACCCAGGTGCGGATGGGCAACACCGTCACCGGCCGTCTGCTGCTGACCACCCCCACCACCCCCCCGGCCTCGCTCGAGGTGCGCGACGCCTGGAACCCGACCGCCGGGCTGGCGGCGCAGCGCGCCGTCCTGCGGCTGCCCGCCCAGGAGAGGCGGGCGATCCCCCAGACCTTCACCCCGACGCGCCGCGGCGAGCACCGGTCGCGGATCCTGCTGATCGCCTCGCGCGGTCCGCTCGGACTCGCCCGGCGCACGGCGCGGGCCACTGCTCCCGGCCGGCTCCTGGCCCTGCACCCCTTCGGGGCCCGTCGCCATCTGCCCTCGCGCGTGCAGCGGCTGCGGGAGATCGAGGGGCTCTCCGCCATCCACCAGCGCGGCCAGGGCACCGAGTTCGACTCCCTGCGCGACTTCGTCGACGGCGATGACGTGCGCTCGATCGACTGGCGCGCCACCGCCCGCCGCCGCAGCGTGGTGGTGCGCACCTGGAGGCCCGAACGGGACCGGCACGTGCTGATCGTGGTGGACACCTCTCGCAGCTCGGCCGGGCGACTGGGCGAGGCGACCCGGCTGGACACGGCGTTCGACACGGCGCTGCTGCTGACGGCCCTGGCCGGTCAGGCCGGGGACCGGGTCGATCTGATCTGCGTGGACCGCATCCCCCATCTCTCCGTCATCGGCTCGACCCGCACCACGGTGCTCCACGACATGGTCACCGCGACCGCGGCAGTGGACCCGGCCCTGGTGGAGACCGATTGGGAGCTCGCCGCGAGCACGATCGCCGAGCGCGCCCGCCGCGGCTCCCTGGTGGTGCTGATCACCCCGGTCGACGCCGCAGTGGTCCACGGCGGACTGCTGCCGGTGGCGGCGCGGCTGGCCAAGGACCATCCGCTGGTGGTGGCCTCCGTCGCGGACCCCGCGCTCGAGGAGCTCGCGGCCGGCCGCGGCGACCTGGAGTCCGTGTACCGCGCAGCGGCTGCCGAGCAGGCCCGCGCTGAACGGGCCGGGGTCTCCCGTGCGCTCGAGCGGGTCGGTGCCCATGTGGTCGATGCCCCGCCCGATTCTGCCCCGCAGGCGCTGGCCGACGCATACCTCGCCCTCAAGGCCGCCGGAAAGCTCTGACCGCGGCAGTGCTCTCGGGCGCACGGGGCCCGTCGCTCACGGGAAGGAGGCACGGCGAAGGTGACCGTCACGGTGCTTCTTCGGGGTCACCGTCACGGCGGATCTTCGGGGCGTCGCGCAAGGATGCGGTGGGTGTGCCAGTGCTTGGGCCCGTGGAGGGAGTGGCCTTCGCGTTCCTCCTCGACGAGCTCGATCACCTCGAGACCGTTCAGGAGCCCCTCTACCTCGGCGCGATCCAGGAACGTCCCGTCTGTGCCGGCCCACTCGTCCCGGACGCCGAAGAGGTCCACGGCGAGGATCCCTCCGGGGCGCAGCGCATCACGGATGCGACGCCACAGCGTGGGGAACGCTGCCCGGCGCACGAAGGACAGCGTCGCGCAGGATAGGACGAGATCGGCGACCGGCAAAGCTGGCATCTCCTCGAGGTTCCCCGTCGAGTGCACGATCGGCAGAGTCTGCGCGAGGCAGGCCATATCGGCCTCGATACTGGGGTCGACATCATAGGTATGCACGGCGAAGCCGCTCTCGGCGAGGTACCGGGCCTCCACCCCGGCACCGCTGCCGAGCTCGACCGCCACAAGCCCTCGATCGATCGGGCCGGCCAAGGCGACCGAAGCCGCGCGCCGGGCGGACGGACGCACCCCGCGCTCTGCCTGCGCGGCGTTGTAGTCCGCGAAGTCACGATCCGAGCTGTTGCGCTGCATGCCACTGGAGCCTAGTGCCGCCTCCCCGCAGCTGGGACGGCCCGGCCCGCGCGACCGAGGTCGGGTGCTGGATCAGGGGCGACCTCTGCGGAGATATCGGCATACTCATCGCCCGCACGCCAGTAGTCGGCCGCGTCCCCACTACCGACGGGGGCACTGGGAGGCGAGGCATGGCGGCCGTCGTGCCTCCATCTCCTTTCCGCTCACCCGGCGGTCGCGACATGGGCGCCGACCAGCTCCTCGGAGAGGTCTCCGGTGACGCCGGCGCGGTGGATCTGACGGCCGCGTCCCAGCATGAACACCAGGAAGGCGAGCCACGCGGCGACGCCGATGCCGATGCGCACGGCCGGTGGCAGGGAGCTGGGGGTCACGAAGCCCTCGATGAACCCTGCCACCAGCAGCACCGGGACCAATCCGATCGCGACCGTGACCAGGGCTCTGGCCGCCTGGGACAGGGCCCACAGGCGGGGCAGCGGACCGGGCCGCACCCAGGCCCAGAAGGTGCGCAGCCCGGCGCCCGCACCCACCAGCACGGCGGTGATCTCGAGCAGTCCGTGCGGGAGGATGTAGACGAAGAACGTCCCGAGACCGCCGTGGGCCCCCATCACCCCGGCGGACAGGCCGACGTTCAGCCCGTTCTGCACCAGCATCACCAGCGGCCAGAACCCGGTGACGCCGAAGACCACCGCCTGCACCGCGATCCAGGCGTTGTTGGTCCACACGTTGGCGGCGAAGCCTGAGGCCTCTCCCTCGAAGTAGTAGCTGACGAAGTCGCGCTGGACCAGCATGCGCTGCTCCGCCTCAGGGATCACCAGTTCCCGTGCGGTCGCGTCCAGGCCGAAGTAGAGCCCGCTCGCCACGGCCGAGAGCAGGAAGATGCCGGCCGCCAGCGCGACCGTCCAGCGCGCCTCGTACAGCGCCGCGGGCAGGTCCTCCCAGAAGAAGGTGCGGGCGTGCTTCCACAGCGGGGTCCGGGCGCCGGTGATCCGCAGCCGGGCCTGGTGCACGAGCAGCGAGAGCCGGGAGACCAGGGCCGGGTCCGGGTTCGTGGAGCGGACGGTGGACAGGTGGGTGGAGGTCTCCTGGTAGAGGGAGAGCAGCTCATCGATCCCGGCGGCATCGAGGGTGCGGCTGCGGGTCAGTTCCCGGAGTCGCTCCCACTGCGGTCGGTGCACGGCGATGAAGGCGTCGGTGTCCACCTCCTCAGGGTAGGGTCCGGCGCCGCCCTGGACCGCCGACGAAAGTCGGACCCGGGAGGATCGGAAGCCGACGGTCGGCGCTCACGGGAGCGCTGCGGCGGTGTCAGGATGGGGCCATGGCAACCATCGGTGCGGCACACGCGGCCTCCTCCCCCGGTGCCCGTGATGCGCTGATCACCGGGGATGCGGTGATGCTGGACCTGCGCCCGGCCTCCTTCGCCGTCCGCATGCTGTCCGCCGTGATCGACGGCGTGCTCCAGCTGGTGCTGCTGGTCGGGGGCACGATCGGGGTGGCCTGGGCCGCGGCCCGTGTGGAGCTGGACGATGGCTTCATCGCGGCCGGGGTGCTCACCATGAGCGTGCTCGCCTATGTCGGCTATCCGGTGCTGTGCGAGCTGTTGCTGCGCGGCCGCTCGGTGGGTCGATTGGTGATGGGCACCCGGGTGGTGCGGGACGACGGCGGGCCGGTGCATGTGCGACAGAGCCTGATCCGTGCGGTGATGGCGATGTTCGAGATCTGGTCTACCTCCGGTGCCGTGGCGCTGACCTGCGCCGTGATCGATCGCAAGTCCCGAAGGGTCGGGGACCTGCTGGCCGGGACCATGGTGATCCAGGAGCGCATGCGCGACCTGGCCCCGCAGCGGGTCGAGGTGCCGGCCTCGCTGCGCGACTGGGTGGTGGGCGCGGATGTCGGCCGCCTGCCGGTCACCCTGATGCAGGACATCCGCTCGTTCCTGCCCCGGGCCACGACCATCAACGCCGAGTCCCGGCGCCAGCTGTCCCGCGACCTGCTGCGTCGCACCCTGCCGCACGTGGCCCCGGCTCCCCCGCCGGGCAGCGATCCCGAGGAGTTCCTCGCGGCGGTGATCTCCGAGCGGTCGCGGCGGGACGAGGTCCGTCTGCGCCGCCGTCAGGAGCGGCAGCAGGAGCTGTCGGCCGAGGTCCGCGCGGTGCCGTTCACCGGCTGAGCCGGCGGCGGCTCATCGGGAGGCCGGTGCCTGCTGACGACCGGCGATGAGCACCGGGATGCCATCCTCGACCGTGTGCACCCGGGCGCAGAGCATGCACTGCAGCGCCCGCTCGACGTCGCGCAGCTCGCCGCCGCAGTCCGGACAGCGCAGAATGGATCGCACCCACCCGGGGACGTCCGCCCCGCTGGCGCCTGCGGGCAGTGCGGCGGCGCTCTCGGATCCCTCGGCCGACGGGGCCGCAGCCGCGTCGACCGGAGCCGAGCGAGCGCCCGCCGCTTCGGCCGGCTCCGGTGGGGTGCCCGGCGCCGCATCCTCTGCGTCGTCCTCGACCTCGGAGTCACCCTCGGACTGCGCGAGAGTGAGGATCTCGTCGCGGATCCTGACCATGGTCGCCGCCTGCTCCGCCTCGACGTTCAGGCGCAGCAGCGGCTCGGTGTGCGAGGAGCGCAGGGAGAACCACCAGCGGTCCTGGGACGGCATGTCCTCATCCCAGTGCTGGACGGTGAGCCCGTCGAGATCATCGGTGCTCACCCCGGGCCAGGCGGCGACGTGCGTGCGCACTCGTTCACGAGCGCCCGCCGCATCGGTCACGTGGGAGTTGAGCTCTCCACTGGCGGCGTAGGGGGAATGCGCCGCGACCAGTGCGGATGCCGTGCCGTCGGTCTCGGCGAGCGCGGCCAGCACGTGCAGCGCCGCAAGCATGCCGGAATCGGCGAAGTGGAAGTCCCGGAAGTAGTAGTGGGCGGAGTGCTCCCCGCCGAACACGGCATCACGCTCGGCCATGATCGTCTTGATCGCAGCGTGGCCGACGGGCGTGCGCAGGTGCTCCCCACCGGCATCCCGGACGGTCTCGGCGACATGACGGGAGGAGACCAGGTTCGCGACCACGACCGGACGCTCCTGACCGTTCGCGAGAGCACGCGCGATCTCCCGCTGTGCGATCAGCGCGGTGATCGCGGAGGGCGGCACCGCCATCCCCTGCTCGTCGAGGACCACGCAGCGATCGGCGTCGCCGTCGAAGGCGAGCCCCAGATCAGCGCCCTCACGGACCACGGCCGTCTGCAGATCACGCAGGTTCTCCGGACGCAGCGGATCCGCCGGGTGGTTCGGGAAGCTGCCGTCGAGCGCGAAGTGCAGGTCGATGAGCTCGACCTGCGGGAGCGTGCCGAGCACAGTGGGCGCGGTGTGCCCCGCCATACCATTGCCCGCATCGACGACCACGCGCACTCTGCGCCCCTCGGGCAGCGGCACCAGCGCCTGCAGCGCGACGGCGTAGTCCTCCAGGGTGTCGATCCCCTCGGCGCGTCCCTCGCCGCGCACAGGGATCTCGCCGGCCTCGAGATAGGCCTCGGCGGCGCGGCGGGTCTCCTCGAGACCGGAGTCGCGACCGACCGGCCGCGCTCCGGGCAGGCACAGCTTGAAGCCGTTGTCACCGCCCGGGTTGTGGGAAGCGGTCACCATGACGCCGGCGGCCTGGTGCTGACCCGAGGCGCAGTAGAGCTGATCGGTCGAGGACAGCCCCGCGTCGGCCACGATCGCGCCACGACGCACCGCGCCGTCGATCACGGCCTGGGACAGCTCCGGAGAGCTCAGACGCATGTCGTGGGCGACGATCAGCGCCGGGGCGTCCAGCTGGTCGGCGAAGGCGGCGCCGAGCGCTCGCGCGATCTCGACCGTGAGCGTCTCCCCAGCACGACCGCGGATGTCGTTGGCGAGGACGATGCCGGAGAGATCGATGGGTCCCCTGTCGGAGGTGGGCTGCGAGGGGCGCGGCTCATTCATGAGGGCTCCTGACGACGTGGAGATGGCGGGCGGAGGTCTGCTCCCCCTGCTCGGGTCCGCGGCGATCTTGGGAGTGCCGCGGGGGCCGTGCCGTGGCGGCCGGCGAGTCCGACCCCGGCTCCGGTGCCGGACGCCGGGTCACGGCGTCGGCGAGCGCGACCAGGTCGTCGCTGGCCTCGGCACCGCCGGCGACCCGCAGCAGCTCCCAGCCGCGAGGCGCGGTCATCCGGGAGGCATGCTCCCGGCAGAGGTCGTAGGCGTGCGGCTCGCTGAGGCGCGACAGCGGTCCCAGGACCGCGGTGGAATCCTCGTACACGAAGGTCAGCGAACTGACAGCGGGCCTGGAGCAGGCGGTCCGGGAGCATTCTCGAGCAGGCACGTCCCGCAGTCTACGCAGGCGGGACGGGGGGCGGCCGACGGCGCGCCCTGCGATCCCCGCCGCGACGCGGCACGGCTCACGGGACCGGGGGCCGATAGAGTGCGCCCATGGACGTCCAGCCGCTGCGCCCCGGTGCGCCGGGCCCCCGTCAGGGCCCCCGCCGTCGTGACCGCCGCGGACGGGGCCGACGATGGGATCTGATCCCTCCCCACCTTCCCGGATACCGCAGCCGCCGGGAGCGTTTCGACGATCTGGTGGCCGACGCCGGCGCTGCACTCGCCGAGCAGTTCCCCCGCCGCCTCGCGCACCTGCAGGTGCTGGTCGAGGAGGTGCCGTCAGCCGATCCGGCCCCCTGGGAACAGCCGACCGTCCTGCTGGGGCGCGTGATCGCGGCCTCGCGCGAGCATCCTGCTCGCGTGATCGTCTACCGGCGGCCGCTGCAGACCCGCTGCGAGGACGAGAGCGAGCTGGAGACCCTGGTGCGACAGGTGCTGTCCGAGCAGATCGGCTCGCTGCTCGGCATCGCCCCGGAGGACGTGGATCCCGAGGCCTGGACGGTCTGAGAGACCGGACGGCCCGACACCCCGCGCTCTCGGCAGGGACAGCGGACGTTCAGCGTGCCACTCGCACCGTGACGGGGTCCTCGCCACCCCGCGCGGGAAGCACCGGGGTGGAGGAGAGCAGCGTCGCATCGGTGCCGTCGCTGCCCCGCTGGGTCCAGCCCGCATGCACGACGCCGGGCACCTCGGGCACGACGGTGATCCCGGCGGCGCGCTCGTCGCCGATCTGCAGCTGGTCAGAGGTCAGCGACACCGTGGCGCCCGCCGTGACGTCGACGGTCGACGGCTCGCCCGCGGAGCCATCGGATGCCACCGGGATCACGGTGACTGCGGAGTCCGTGGAGCTGCTCAGCGTCAGCGTCCCGGCGTCGCCCTGCGCGGGCAGTGCGCTCATGGCGTGCGACCCGATCGCCGGCGCCGGGGAGACGAGGGTGAAGTCGACCGGTGCACCGATGGTGTCCCCCGGCAGGTCCGCTCCGGCGAGCTGGCTGCGGGTGACGGCGGTGACTGGCGTCCCGGACCGGACGATCACGGCATAGGTGCCGTCCGCCAGGCCCTCCAGGGGGGTGCTCACCACGGTACCGGCGGGCAGGTCGATCGTCTCCACCGCAGCCGCCGGGACCGGCCCCTCCGGGCCGACCACCTCGACGGAGACGGTGGTGCCGCCGCCCTGGGGGTTCGCGAGCACCAGGGCGGGTGCGGCACCGGCGACCTCCACCCCGGGCATCGTCAGCTCGGTCCCGGGAGCGGGCAGCGGAGCGAGGATCTCGGCGCCGCCCGGGGTGAGTCCGTCACGCTCGGTGCTCTGGACATACATGGACAGCGGGGCGCCGAGCACGGAGACGCCGACGCCCACCGCGTCCTGTCCCGGGGCCACGGACTCCAGCAGGACGCGCTGTTCCTCCCCGGGGGCGACGACGACCTGGCTGCGGCCCTCCATCGCCGCAGGGCCTTCCTGCGTCCACAGCTGCACCGAGGCGGTGGCCGGACGCTCGGTCGGGTTGCGCAGCACCAGCACGGCGCTGTCGCCCTTCCCGGTGGAGACCCCGAGGAAGGAGGCGTCGGTGGCGGGCTCGGCGCAGCGGGTCAGCGCCAGGGAGCGGTAGTCGCCGGAGCCGGTGAGGCTGCTCTGGACGGAGTCGGCCACGGGCCGGCCGCCCTCCGAGGTCGCGGAGGCCACGCGGGGGCTGCCCTCCACGTCCGTCGCGCCGAGGACGGAGACTCCCAGGTCCTGCGAGGCGGGTTCGTCCGCGAGCACGGTGCCGTCGGCGGACTCCGCGACGATCGAGGGCGCGCGGACGGAGCCGTCGTCCTCCTGGAGGGTCTTCGAGGCGCTGACGCGGCCGAACAGCAGCGACGACGCCGGTTCGACGGACACCGCGCTCAGCGAGACGGAGGGGCTGGGTGGGGTGACGGCGAGGTCGGCGTCCGGTCCTGCGTCGAGCACCCCCTCGGGCAGCTCCAGCGGGCCATGGCACCAGCGGGTGCTCGCCCCCGGCTGTGACTGCGCGGCGGCATGCTCCACGGGCTGCGATGCCGGCGGCGAGGTGGTGGCCACGGCGCCGACGGCGAGTGCGAGAGGCGCCAGCGCGGCGAGGGCGAGCAGCGGTCGCCTCCCGTCACGGCGCGTCGTCGGCCGTGCGCGAGGATCGACGGGCTCCTCCGGGACGGTCTGGTCAGCCATACATCTCCTCCACCGAGCGGGAACGGGCGCGCCACGGGATCGAGATGAGCGCGGTCAGCGCGACGGCGACGTAGAGGAGCAGCTGCCACAGCAGCCGCAGCGGCTGCTCCCGGTGCACGTCCACCTCGCCCTCCGCTCCGGGCGGCAGCACGAATCCCTGCGCCCAGCCGCCCACCTCGACGGGGTCGAGGTCGACGCCGTCGAGCCTCGCCCGCCACTGGGTGTCGAAGCGCTCGGCGAGGACCACGGTGCGCGTCGCATCGTCAGCGGGGACCACACCCTCTGCGTCGATCGCCCCGCTGTCCAGCAGCACCGGGGCCTCCCCGCCCAGGACGACCGCTCGCGGAGCGGCATCGATGACGCGCCACATCCCACCGCGGGTCCCCTCGGTGACCTTCTCGAGCTCGGTGGAGCTGTCGAGGATGCCCATCAGCTCTGTCTGCTGCTCCAGGTCGCCGTGCACCACCACGTAGGCGACCGCGAGTTCGGAGACGGCCGCCCGGTCGTCCTCCTCCCCGCTCGGTCCGGCGGAGGAGAGCACCCCGGCCACCGCGTCCCGCAGTGCTGTGGACGCGGGATCATCATCGACCGGGCCGCCCGCGATGACGGTGTCCACATCGCGGGCGTCGGTGATCCCCGCGTGCTGGATCACCGAGTCGCCGCCGTGGACCACCAGGTGCGCCTCGACCGTGCCGTCCGGGAGCTGGGCGAGCACCAGCACCCGTGAGCGGGCACCGGTGAGGCCCTGGTCAGCGGCAGCCGCCGGGACCTCGCCGCTCTCGGCCCGGTCCACCCGGAGCTGACCGGGCAGCAGCAGCGCCCATCCGGCGACCGAGACCAGGCAGGCCGCGGCGACGAGGGCGCCGATGACGCCGGTGAGGAGCCGCCTGAGGCGACCGTCGCTCTCCTCGCGCCGGGCGAGCGCGTCGAAGGTCGCGGCGGCCCCGACGGCCAGGGACAGCAGGATGACGCTGAGCAGTGCGTGCGGCGCAGCGGTGACGAGCCGGCCGTCGGCGACCGCGACCCAGGTGCTGCGGGACAGCAGCACGCCCAGCACCCCGAACGTGGCCAGCAGCAGGCCGAAGCGTCCCACGCGTCCAGCGGCTCCGGGCAGCAGCGGGGCGACCAGCGCGGCGAGGACCACGGGCGCGACGGGCAGCAGCGGCAGCAGGGCGGCGGCGGTCGGACCCACCAGGGGGACGAGCTGCTCCTGCACTCCGGGGGCGATCGGCCACAGGGAGAGCAGGTCGGTGGTCGTCGCGGTGGCGGCGGAGGGCGGCATGCCGGCGACGGCGAACACGGTCCCCGGGTGCCCGATGTAGGTGGGCAGGTACGGGCCGTGCAGGGCGAGGGACGGCAGCAGCACCCACAGCAGTCGTCGTCGACGCCCCGGCACCGCCACGGCGACCAGCGCCAGCGCCAGGGCTGCGAGCACGACCAGGAGGGGCTGCACGGCGCCGATCACCAGCAGCACCAGCCCTGCGGCCGCCGCCGCGGACACGCTGGCCTGGGAGACCTTGTGGGGCAGGCCGATCGCCCGGCCGATCGCGAGCGCGAGCAGCGGGAGCAGGAGATGCACCAGCAGCAGCGGCCAGGCACCGGCGGTGAGCGCGGTCAGCAGGGACGGCGCCAGCGCCCAGACGCTCGTGATCACCAGGCGCGATCCCACCGCGCGGGTCAGCGCCCCGGAGGCCCACCAGGCCAGCAGCGCACTGGCGGGCACGGCGGCGAACACCAGGATCTCCACGAGCATGCTCGCGCCCAGAGGCAGGTGGCCGAGCAGCCGGACGAAGGCGTCGGCGGGCCCGCGCTCCCCCAGCCCGCCGGGGATCCAGCTCGACCAGGCCGCGGCCCAGAGGTCAGCGCGGCTCTCGGGGAGCGGGAGCAGTCCGGGCCCGACGAGTTCGCCGCGGCCGAAGAGGCTGCGCAGGGTGACCAGTCCGAGCACGGTCGCGGCCAGTGCCACGACGACGGTCCACACGATGTGACGACCGTAGTCGGCGTCGTCGAGGCCGTGACGGGTCCCGGCGACACCCCAGGTGGTGCGCCTGATCTGGCGTCGCCGGTCGTCGTCGGCGAAGACTCGGGTCCAGGTGTCGTCGAGCCACCGCCGCATGCTCTCCCCGGGCGGGAGGTAGAGCGGGGCGAGACGTCCGCGCGGCACTCGCGCCAGGCGACGTTCGCGCAGGCCGCGGGAGAGCACCCGACGCGCCCGGGGCAGCGCCGCCGTGGCAGCGCGCAGCTCCATCAGCGCGGTGCGGGGGGCCGAGGCGGCGAGCGCCGCGACCATCCGCAGCAGGGTCGCCAGCGGCAGCAGCAGGAGGGTGGCCACCGCGTGCAGCGGCGAGCGCTGCTTGAGCAGCGCGAGGTGCTGGCCGGTGCGCTGCTCCTGGAGCCGTTCGAGCAGGGGCCGGGTGGGATGCGGGTGCAGGACCCGAGCCGAGGACTGCACCGCCACCCGCTCGCCCGAGCGCCAGATGCGCCGGCACAGATCGATCTCTGCCCAGGGGGCGGGCAGGTCCGGGTCGAGACCACCGATCTCCCGCAGCGTCTGCTCACGCACCAGCATTCCGGGCAGCGGGACGGCGAGCACGTCGTGGCGCCAGTCAGACTGCCCCTGATCGATCTCGCCGGGGTCGACTCCGGTGATGATCTGTCCGCTGTGGGTGAGGGTGAGACCGACGTCCACGAGCGCATCGGCGCCCTCCACGCTCAGCCGCCCCTGGTCGTCTTCCGCGCCGGGGTCGGCGTGCCGCACCCGCTTGGTGCCGACCGCAGCGGTTTTCGGGGACACCTCGACGATCTCCAGCTGGTGTGCGAGGGCGTCGGGTGCCGGCGGCGCACCGTCCACCACGAACCAGAGCCAGGATCCGCCGGCGCTCCCGTCGGCCGTGCCTGCCCGTCGGCCGGAGCGAGATCGCTCCCGGCGAAGGCGCTGGGGGACCTTGGCGAGATCCTCCGCCTGCTGGGTGCGCTCCCGCTCGACAGCGGCGCTGTCGACGTCGCGGGCCCGCCGGCCGCCGGCACGCGGCGTCGTGTCGGCATCGGGGGCATCGACGCTCTCGGCGGCTGAGGAGGATGACGAGGCGGCCGCACCGTCCTCGGTGAGGTCCTCCAGGCTCTCGAGCGTCTCCCGGACCATCCCGGCCCGGCTCAGGGCTGCGGAGACCGGGAGGATGCGGTGGATGCTGCCGGCGGCGAGCTCCGCCTCGACGTCCTCACGCACGTCCTGGGGGATGTCGGAGGGGGCGATGACCGCGACTCGATCCGGCCGACGGGTCTGCGCCGTCAGGGCGGCGTGGAGCGCACCATGGGTCGAAGCGGTCGTCGTCCCGTCCAACAGGACGACCGCGGTGATGTGATGGTCGCTCACCAGGGAAGGATGTCAGACCACCCGGCGCTTGAGCTTGCGGCGCTCGCGCTCGGAGAGGCCGCCCCAGATCCCGAAGCGCTCATCGTTCTCCAGCGCGTACTCCAGGCACTCGGCGCGCACCTCGCAGGAGACGCACACCTTCTTGGCCTCACGGGTGGAGCCGCCCTTCTCGGGGAAGAACGCCTCCGGGTCGGTCTGCGCGCACAGCGCGCGCTCCTGCCAGGTCAGCTCGGCGTCGTCGGAGTCCTGCCCGGCGACGTCGAGCAGGGACAGCTCTGCACGCGCATCATCGTCGACACGATTCTCGTCCATCGCCACCGCTCCTTCCACTCCTGCATTGACCACCGATGCGTTGACCATCGAAGGCTCGTCGGGCCTAAAGTACACCGGTGTAGTTATGGTCCGTCAAGCGGCGTCGGCGCGTCGCCTTGCATCTCACCCTCGGAACATCGTCTCAGGAGGCCCTCGTGTCCGCTGCTCTCCCCCCTGCACAGGGCGCGCCCTCCG
>JAKDNE010000417.1 GCA_030451965.1 Brachybacterium sp.
TGGTTCTCCCTCTGTCCCACGTTGTCGTCACGTCACGGCGTCGCTCGATCCAGGGTATCGGGCGCCGCCGTGCGCGGAGGTGACAGGGGGGTTGCGGTCTCAGCTCACGGCAGGGGCCAGGCGGAAGCGGAAGCTGTCCTCCCGGGCGGAGAGCACGTACTGCGGCAGCGGTTCCGGACCGCAGGCCGCCGAACCCACGCCGTGCAGCGCGGAGGAGAGGGTCACCCAGGTGCGGCCGTCGGTGCGCAGCGCCCCGTCGTGCGCCCGGGCGTCGAGCTCCGCCGTGGACCAGGGGCGCACCGCGAGTCCCAGGCCCTCCGGTGCCTGCACCGCGAGGGCCGGGCCGTGATCGCCGCGCAGCTCGGCGCGCACCGTCCCGGCGCGGTTGCCGTTCTCCTGCGGGAACACGTACGGGACCTGGAGGTCCGCGAGCGAGGCGGACCAGCGGCCGAAGGTGGTGCCGCCGCCGGTGTCCGGATACGACTCATGCGGGCCGAACCCCTCGTACTCCACCTGGTCGGGGGCCGAGGGGAGGGCGAAGGTCCAGCCGATCCGCGGCAGCGGCAGGTCGGTGGGCCAGAACGCCGAGGGGGTCACCGTCACCTCGACATCGACGCCGTCCGCGTCACCGCTCCAGCGCTCGGTGACGTCGGCGCCCAGCGCCGAGCCGTCCAGGCCGATCCGGCTGCGGACGACGAGGACGTTCCCGTCGGCAGGATGCGTGGAGAGCTCGACCAAGCGGCGGCGGGGATGGTCCAGACCGATCCGCTTCCACCGCGCCTCGAGCGGGGCGCGGGTGCGGGCGCGCTCGTTGTCCACCGGGGCGCGGTACAGATCCACCCCGGCGTGCTCGAACTCCAGCGCGTCCAGGCCCACCAGGTGCCCGAGGTCGTCGAAGCGGGCCGGGCCGAGGCTCCAGGAGCCGTCCTCCCCGCGGGTCGGGGCGAGGCGCTCGGCGGCCGACGGGGTGTGTGCGACGCACAGCCGCTCTGCATCCACGTGGTCGGCGGAGACGATCTGGTGGCCGGCCGGGACCGGTCCCTGCGCCGCGCGGGTGGTCAGGCGCACCGTGGTGGTCGCGCCGTCGTGCACCGGCAGCGCCACCTCGGCGCTCTCCCCGGGGGCGACCTGCGGCAGCTCGAGCTCCTGCCAGCTCGCCTGGGCATCGAGCGACACCTCGGCGCGCAGGTGGCTCAGGTCGCTGAAGGCGTAGCGGTTGGTGAGGTGCGCGCTGCCGGAGGCGACCTCGAGGCCGACGGGGGAGTAGTGGTGCTTGGTATCGAGCAGGGCCGGTGACGGGGTGCGATCGGGCAGCACCAGGCCGTCGGCCACGAAGTTGCCGTCGTGCAGGCGCTCCCCGAAGTCGCCGCCGTAGCCGTAGATGCGGTGGCCCTCGGCGTCGGTGGTCTCCAGACCGTGGTCGATCCACTCCCAGATGAAGCCGCCGTGCAGTGCCGGGTACTGCTCGGTCAGCGCCATGTACTCCTTCAGCGAGCCGGCGCCGTTGCCCATCGCGTGGGCGTATTCGATCCACAGGAACGGCTTGGTCATCGCCGGCGGGTTCGCGAAGTGCCCCTCGGGCACGTCCAGCGCGAAGCTGCGCATCATGCGGGTGAGCTTGTCCTGGTACTCCTCGCCCAGCTCCCGCTGGCCGATCTGCGTGGACTCCTCGATCGTGGAGTACATCAGCGAGAACACGTCCACGTACTCCGCGGCGTAGTCCTGCTCGTAGATCACCGGCCGGGTCGGGTCGGTCTCGCGCACCGCGGCCACCATCGCCTCGGTCACCGGGCCGGAGGCGGCCTCGTTGCCGATCGACCACATGACGATCGAGGCATGGTTGCGGTCGCGGAGCACGAAGCGCTCGGAGCGCTCCACGAGCGACTCCTCGAAGAGCGGGTTCTGCGCCGGGCCCTCGGCCGCGCCGGTGCCGTCCTCGCCCCAGGTCGAGTCGGTGTGGAATCCGTGGGTCTCGAAGTCGCCCTCGCAGATCACGTACAGCCCGGCCTCGTCGCACACCTCGAGGAAGCGCTGGTGGGGCGGGTAGTGGGAGGTGCGCACGGCGTTGAGGTTGTGCTGCTTCATCAGCGCCACGTCGAGGTCCTGGTTGCCCTCATGCTGGGTGCGCCCGAGGACCGGGTCCGCCTCGTGGCGGTTCACGCCGCGGAACACGATGCGCTCGCCGTTGACGCGGAAGATGTCCCCGTCCACCTCGACGCGGCGGAAGCCCACGCGCAGGGTGACGGTCTCGGCTCCGGTGCGCACGACGGCGTCGTACAGGTGCGGGTCCTCGGCGGACCA
>JAKDNE010000418.1 GCA_030451965.1 Brachybacterium sp.
CGGACGCATGCAGATGCGCGCTGGGGACCTATGCGAGGTGGTCGCATGAGTCGTCAGCGCGCATCGGTGACGGCGACCGTACTTGGTCACGAACTGAACCATTGCCGTGCCAGAGGCTGTCTTCCCCTTCCGCAAGAATGGCGCCATCCCAAGCTCCTACCACCACGTTGGTGACCCACAATCGTGGCCGACCGCGTGCTGAACAGCATCAATGCCTTGGCGATCGCCCGCGCAGCCGGACGACCGGAAGCCCGGGACATGATCCTGCCGCCAGACCACGCGCAGCCGAGCGAGGAGTCCTCCCGGAGCTCTCACTGCGGCAAGCTCAGCGGCTCTTGATCTTGCAGTAGGCCTGAACAGCGACCAGATCGGCGTCGTCCTCACGAATCCTCGTCCGGTGCGTGATGGTCGCCGGCTCGTCGAGACCGCGATCGACGTACCTCATCCAGTAGGCCCAGCAGATCCCGGTGCCCTGTGCTGGGTGCCCGTGCTTGGACAGGAACCTGATCCCCAGCGGCAGGGTGCCGTCGTCGAGCGTGACATCGTCGCGCAGCGCGGTGGCGATCGCCGTCGTCAGGACCCTGTCATCGCCGGTGAGGTGGGCGAGCGACAAGGGCTCCTCCAGGGGCCCCTCGGCTGTTGGCCACGGGTGGGGCAGGAGATCCTCGAGCGCGGTGATCGTCTCGGTGGCCGTGATGTCGATCCACCAGCCGGCGGGGAAGCTGAGGGTGTAGAGCCTCCTGCCCTCCCGGAAGGCGCGGGGCAGCCAGCTGGCCTTCATGGTTCCGGCCTCGTCCCATTCGGCGACGATGTCGCGCCAGAGCGCATCGAGGTCCTTCCCCATGGCGTCGGCGATCGGCTGGAGCGCGCGGCGCTGAGCGTTGACGTCGGTGCGGTACGGGGCCACCAGCTCCATGTAGGCCGTGACCCGGTCGGCGCACGCGTAGATCGTCCGCCCAAGGGTGTCGTACCGGCTCCAGGCCTGTGGGTTCTCCCCCGCTGGACGAGGGACTGGGTTGAGGGGGCCGTAGGACTCACGGGCAATGCGTAGGGCGGAGACCGGGCCCGCCACGAGGGCGAGCCCGGTCCGCGAGCAGATCCGCTGATCGAGCGATGCCATCGCCGCGGGTCAGCCGCTGAACGAGTCGTCGACCAGGGCCTGAGCGGCCGTCGCGACCTCGGGGAGGCGACCTTCACGGATGGCGTTCACCGGGGTGTCGTATCCCAGCCAGGGGTTCGCTCCGATGAACCACACACGGGCGGTGTGCTCGCCTTCGGCCTCGGAGACCTTCTGCCACTGCTCGTAGGCGAAGTAGAGGCGCTTGACGGTCTCCGGTCGCGGGTTGGGTCCGGTGGACTTCGCCCACTTGTGGGAGGACTTCGTGTCCGAAGAGCCGGCGAGAGCCGAGACCAGCGTCCCTCCGAGCGATGCGTTCAGACGCCGGGTGACCTCACGAACGTCCAGGGTGATCGCACGCCGGTAGGCCGAGTTCTGGGTCGCGCGAGCATCTGCCGAGGGGCCTGAGGGAGTCGTGGGAACCATGGGTGCCTCCCTTCCAAGGGGTGTCACCGCATCTTACCGCTTCTTTCCTCGCTATAGCTACCTTCTTGCCACCCGAATGACACCTCCGCCCGTCCAGGAGCGGACGAGCACAGGATGCCGCGCTCGACACCGCCGACCGCGAAGAGGTCTCCTGAATCGGCTGTGAGTGTTCGTGGTGGCCGGCCGCATCGATCGCGCGCTGCCCCGCTCGCCTGGTCGTCGACCGCCGTCACGCCGATCCGATGGAACGTATGCGGGTCGAACCGGGCAGAGGCGCCGGCGCACGCAGATGCGCGCTGAGGACCTATGCGAGGTGGTCGCATGAGTCCTCAGCGCGCATCTGTCGGGATCAGCCAGCGGCAGGTCTCAGACGGTGCGGGCCAGCGGGTCGAAGTCCGCCGGGACGGCCGGGATCTCGGAGACCGACGAGTCCACGGTGACGAACTCGCCGCTGGCTGCGGATTCCTCGGCCGAGAGCATCACGTCCAGCACGTGGTAGCCCACCTCGCCGGTGGCGATGTGCGGGCGATCGGTGTGGATGGCGCGGACCATGTCCAGCAGGCCCAGGCCGCGCCCGGTGGTCGGGCCCTCCTGCGCCACCTCGATCCACTCCTGCTCCGGCGGGCGCTCGCCGAAGGACTCGAAGGGGCGCACGTAGGCGACGCGGCCCTCGAACATGTTCGGATCGGGCACGATCAGCGACCCCTCGGTGCCGTGGATCTCCACGATGCCCTGGCGGGCCAGCGGCGAGTCGAAGC
>JAKDNE010000059.1 GCA_030451965.1 Brachybacterium sp.
GTTCGCCGCCGTCCAGGCCAGCGGTGCCACCTCCGCCGGGCGTCCGTCGAAGAGCACCTTCTCCGGCAGAGAGCCGGTGGCGGTGCGGTGCTCGGCCAGCCAGCGGAGGATCCCCGTCGCCGCCTCGTGCTCGCCGGTGCGGGCGAGGGCGAGGCCCAGCAGGCTCGTCGAGGGGGTCCAGCTCACCCCGTCCGCGCGCCACGAGGCGCCCGGGGCGATCCCGCCGCCCGGACGGGCCAGCTCGCGCGCGAGCGCGGCGAGCTGCGCGGGCGTCACCGGGCCGTGGCAGCCGGTCGCGTCCAGGAGTGCCCGGGCGGAGTCGGCGCCGCCCCCTGCGCGGTAGCGCTGAAAGCCGCTGCGCCCGAAGGTGCCCTCCAGCAGGAGCGTGAAGGTCTCGGCGGCCCGATGCACCTCCAGATCTTCGGTGAGCCGTGCCCCTGCGCGCAGCCCCGTCAGCGTCGCGGCCATGGTCCACAGGGTCACCGAGTGCTCCCGCATCTCCCAGTAGTCGGGGGAGATCGGCGGCATCCCGGCGCCGTCCTGCGTCTCGGAGCGCAGCGCATCCACGGACATGGTGACCAGCGTGGTCAGGCGCTCCGTGACGCCCTCCTGGCGGTCCCCGCCGGCGCGCCCCGCCGCCTCTGCGACCTCGGCCGTCGCCCACAGCAGCAGGCCGATGCCGTCGAACTGGCGCTGTCTGCGATCCGGTGCCCGGTCCGTGGCGGGGTCGTACCGGGCCTCGAACCAGCCGTCGGGAGCCTGGAGGGACTGCAGGTGAGCGAGCACGTCCACGGCACGATCGAGGTGACCCACCCGGGCCAGGGCCACCGCGCAGAAGGCGGCATCGCGCGGCCAGAGGTGACGCCAGGAGGGGCTCCAGCCTGCGACGGGGGCGGGCAGTGCGTCCCCGAGGACCCAGAGGTCCTGCAGCGCGGAGGCGGCGAGGTCATGCAGCAGCGGCTCCTGCGGGAGCGCCTCTGCGAGCTGTTCCCGCCAGGCCGCAGTGCCCTCGTCGAACCCCCGGGCACGCCGCCGCGCGGGGGAGGACTCCGGCAGATCCGCGGCGAGCCGCGTGCCGGGAAGCAGGTCGAGGCGGTCCCCGCGTCCGCCGACGAGCACTCGGCTCCCGCCGGCGTCGTAGGCGACGGTCCCGGACCACAGGGGGATCACGGTGCGACGATCGACCTCGGGCCGTGCCAGCTTCCGCGCGGCGAGGGACCCGGCACCGACCGCCCCGAGCGCGGCGGCGGCACCGGCGCCGCGCAGCAGCTGCCGTCGTGACGCCCCGGACTGCGGAGGGGTCGCCTCCGCGCCCGCGGTGCTCGTCCCGGGATCCGGGGTGTCCGGGGCCCGCTGTCCTCGCCGGTGCATCCGTTCAGGATACCGAGGCGTCGGGCTCCGGCGTCGGCCGGGCCGCCGTCACCAGTACGGCCGGTCCATCGCTCCCAGTACGATGGGGCCGCGCGAGCCCCGGTGGCCCCGCCCCGAACCACCCCGTGTGAAAGGCCTGCCCCATGATCCGTCTGTCCTCGTCCTTCGTCCGCACCCTGCGGGAGGATCCGGCCGACGCCGAGGTCGCCAGTCACAGGCTGCTGGTGCGCGCGGGCTACATCCGTCGCAGCGCCGCCGGGGTGTACACCTGGCTGCCGCTGGGGCTGAAGGTGCTGCGCAAGGTCGAGCAGATCGTGCGCGAGGAGCAGGACGCGATCGGTGGCCAGGAGGTGCTGTTCTCGGCGCTGCAGCCGCGCGAGCCCTACGAGATCACCGGTCGCTGGGAGGACTACGGCCCGAACCTGTTCCGGCTGCAGGACCGCAAGCGCGACGACTACCTCCTCGCCCCCACCCACGAGGAGGTGTTCACCCTCACGGTGAAGGACCTGTTCTCCTCGTACAAGGATCTGCCCACCATGCTGTACCAGATCCAGTCGAAGTACCGCGACGAGGCGCGTCCCCGGGCAGGGCTGCTGCGCACCCGCGAGTTCATCATGAAGGACGCCTACTCCTTCGATGCGACCGATGAGGGTCTGGATGTCTCCTATGAGAAGCAGCGCGGCGCCTACCAGCGCACCTTCGACCGGCTGGGCCTGCCCACGGTGATCTGCCGCGCCGACGCCGGGGCCATGGGCGGTTCCCGCTCCGAGGAGTTCCTGCACCCCACGCCGATCGGAGAGGACACCTTCGTGGTCTCCGACGGCGGCTACGCCGCGAACGTCGAGGCGGTCACCACGCTCGCTCCACCCGCCCTGGACGACGCGATGATCGCCGCACTGCCGGCGATGCACGTCGAGGACACCCCCGGTGCGAGCACCATCGCAGCGCTCACCGATCTCTCCAACCGGGCCTTCCCGGGCAAGGGCACGATCACCGAGACGGGGGAGTGGACCCGCTACGAGATGCTCAAGCACCTCGTCTACCTGCTGACCTACCCCGACGGCTCCACCGAACCGTTGGTCATAGCCCTGCCCGGCGACCGGGAGGTCGACGCGAAGCGGCTCGAGGCGGCGCTGGCTCCCGCGATCGCGACCCCGTTCACCGAGGCAGATTTCGAGAAGCACACGGTGCTGAAGAAGGGCTACATCGGCCCCGAGGGACTCGGGCTGGAGTCCGAGTCGGGGATCCGCTACCTGGTCGACCCGCGCGTCGTGCCCGGCAGCTCCTGGGTCGCCGGCGCCGGCGAGAAGGACAAGCACGTCTACGACCTCGTCTTCGGCCGGGACTTCACCGCCGACGGCACCATCGAGGCCGCCGAGGTGCGCGACGGCGACCCCGCCCCGGACGGCTCCGGCCCGCTGCACCTGACCCGTGGCATGGAGATGGGGCACATCTTCCAGCTGGGTCGCAAGTACGCCGAGGCACTGGACCTCAAGGTCCTCGACGAGAACGGCAAGGCGGTCGTGGTGACCATGGGCTCCTACGGCATCGGCGTCACCCGGGCCGTGGCCGCGGTCGCCGAACTCCTCCACGATGAGAAGGGCCTGCTCTGGCCCCGCCTGCTCTCCCCGGCCGATGTGCACATCGTCGCCACCGGCAAGGGGCGGGAGGTCTTCGAGGAGGCGGAGCGGATCGCCGCCGAGCTCGAGGCCCGCGGCCTGGAGGTGCTCTACGACGATCGGCCCAAGGTCTCCCCGGGCGTGAAGTTCAAGGACTCCGAGCTGCTGGGCGTGCCCACCTCGGTGGTCGTGGGCAGGAGCCTCGCCGCAGGCGTGGTCGAGCTGCGGGACCGCAGGACCGGCGATATCCGCGAGATCAGTCCGCAGGAGGTCGTCGAGGCTGTGGTCGCGGAGGTCCGCGGCGCCTGAGCCGTCGCTGCCGGGAGGTGCGGGTCGCTGCCCTGCGCCGCCCGGCCCGTCACTCCTCGAGGGGCGGCGGCTGCTCGACCTCGAGGCTCGGCAGCGGCTCCATCCGGTCCACCAGCGAGGCCAGCCGCTCCGCCTCCTGGAGTGCCGCGGCGATCGGCAGGGGGCGCCGCTCGAACGGGGCTGCGCCGACCAGCGCGACGTGATCGATCAGCAGCCCCTGGGCCAGCAGCGTCGGCAGCTGGGCGGCGGACTGCGTATCGAGGGTCCCTCCGGGCATCGCATAGACCGCCTGGCGGGTCACGACCGGGGCGCCGTCCTCCTCGGCGATCTCGCCGAGCTCCTCGGCGCGGTCGCGATGGAGCTCCGTGAGGTCCAGATGCTGCTGCCGCGACTCGTCCTCGGACCGTGCGGCGAGCACCTCGTGGAGGAAGCCGGCGTACCACTCCTCCAGCTGTGCCCGCTCGATCGTGCTGTGGTAGTCGGACTCGGCACCGATCGACGGCGGATCGGTGGTGGGCACCTCCCGGGCCGGCACCAGCTCCTCTGTCGTGGGGGAGGGGGCGACCCCGCCGCTGCCGGCACCGCCGCGCAGCCGCTGTGCGGCCCAGGCGGTGTGGGCCGCGATCGCGACCACCGGCCGTGCCAGTGAGCCGGAGACCTGACGAGCCGCCGAGGCGGCGAGGTCGCGCAGCTGGACGAGGGCCGCGACCAGGTCCGACAGATCGGTCGGCGCCTCCTCGGGCGGTGGGGGCGAGGTCTGCCCCGCTGCGGGATCCTTCTCCTGCTGGCGCTCCTTCTCCCGCTCCGCGCCGGTGAGCAGCGCGGTGCGCTGCACCGGCAGGGCGGCGGAGAGGGCAGTCAGGGTCGAGGACAGCAGCGGGTCCCCCTCGGCGTCTCCCTCGGTGGCCACTCGCGCGGTGCCGACGATCGCACGCTCCAGCAGCTCCAGCAGTTCATCTCGATAGAGATCATCGATCCCTGGCGGCGGCGGCGTGTACTCCTCCGGCCGGCCCAGCACGATCCGCCCGCAGCCCGCCAGCGGCAGCAGCATCGCCACGCCCGCGACGCGCAGCAGCCCGCGGCGTGAGCCGTCGACGGCGGCGCGGGGCGGAGCAGAGGGACGGGGCACGGGATGATTCTCGCATCAGAGCCTCAGGTGGAGGCACGGACCGGCCACGGCCACTATCCTGGTGCCATCGCCCGGGGGACGTCCCGGGCACCACAGACACCCATAGCAGCAGGAGGCGAGCGGGCCATGAGCGCACTCGACGACCAGACCATCCTGCGGGAGACGGCCATCCGGGTGCTGGACGCCCGTGGGCTCGTGCTCGAGGACGTCGAGATCCGGCACGGCGGCAGGATGCCGCAGGTGCGCCTCGTCGTGGATCTCCCCGAGGACCAGCTGGGCAGCGTGGACCTCGATACCGTCGCCGACGCCTCGCGCGCGCTCTCCGAGGTGGTGGACGCCGATGATGCCGTGTTGGGCAGCACTCCGGTCCTGCTCGAGGTCACCACCCCGGGCGTCGACCGCACGCTGACGCAGCCGCGCCACTTCCGCCGCTCCCGGGGACACCTGCTGGCACTGACCGTCGCCGACGGCACCAGCTATCGGGCCCGGCTCCTCGCCGTCCACGGCGAGGACCTGCACCTGCGACAGGAGCCCGGCCGCGATGACCGCGGGCGTCCGCTGAAGCGGCCTCAGGGCACCATCGAGCGTCCGGTGATCCCGATCGCCGACGTCACCACCGCCAGGGTCGAGGTCGAGTTCGACCCGCCCGCCGACCTCGCGCAGCAGCTCGCTGATGCCGAGAACACCGCCGCGGACCACCCGACCGCGCAGAAGGAGAGCTGAGATGGACATCGACATGGGTGCCCTTCGGGCCCTCGAACGCGAACGCGAGATCAGCCTGCCCGTGCTGCTGGACGCGATCCGCTCGGCGCTGCACGCCGCCTACCTCCACTCCGACCATCCGGTGCGGGACTCCGAGGTGCTCATCGACGACAGCAGCGGTGAGGTCGTCGTGATCGCTCGCGAGCGCGACGCCGACGGGGTCGTGCTGGAGGAGTGGGACGACACTCCCGAGAACTTCGGCCGGGTCGCGGCCTCGACCGCCCGCCAGGTGATCTTCCAGCGCATCCGCGACCTGGAGGACGACGCGGTGCTCGGCGAGTACGCCGACCGCGCCGACCAGATCGTCTCCGGCATCATCCAGCAGGGTCGCGATCCGCGGATGGTGCTGGTCAACCTCGGTGAGGTCGAGGCCGTGCTGCCCCCTCACGAGCGGGTGCCGGGCGAGGACTACTCGCACGGCCGCCGTCTGCGGGCCTACGTCACCGAGGCGCGCCGCGGGCCCAGGGGCCCTCAGATCACCCTGTCGCGCTCCCACCCGAACCTCGTGCGCCGGCTGTTCGACCTCGAGGTCCCCGAGGTCGCCGACGGCACCGTCGAGATCGCCGGGCTCGCCCGGGAGGCGGGCCACCGCACGAAGATGTCCGTGCGTGCGACGGTGCCCGGAGTCAACGCCAAGGGCTCCTGCATCGGTGCGATGGGGGCCCGGGTGCGCTCGGTGATGAACGAGCTGGGGGGCGAGAAGATCGACATCGTCGATTTCGACGAGGACCCCGCCACCTACGTCACCAATGCGCTCTCGCCCGCACGGGTCACCAGCGTGACGGTGCTCGACGAGGTCGGCCGCTCGGCACGGGCCGTGGTGCCCGAGACGCAGCTCTCCCTCGCCATCGGCAAGGACGGGCAGAATGCCCGGCTCGCCGCCAAGCTGACCGGCTGGAAGATCGACATCCGGACCGACAGCGCACCGGAGCCGGCACCCGCCGACTGAGGTGTGTCCCACGCCTCTCCGCTGCGGTCGACGTGCTGCGGGTCCGCTATACTGGTGAGGCTGTTCGCAGGGTGGAGGCACGTATCGTTCGTCGATCGTGCGTCCGTCCGAGCGGAGGCGCTCGGAACGGAGGTGGAGGAATGGTCATCCGCTCCTCCCATCGTCCTGAGCGCACGTGCGTCGGCTGCCACCAGGTGGCCGCGCGCGATGATCTGGTGCGTCTGGTCCGGGAGCCTGCTCCCGACGGAGCAGCTCCGCGAGTCCGCGTCGACCCCTCGGGGTCGGCTCACGGCCGCGGATCATGGCTCCACCCGGCCGCGTCATGTCTCGAGCTCGCCCTCCGGCGAGGCGGTTTCCCCCGGTCCTTCCGGGGACCGGTCGACACCGGGCTCCTCGCCCAGTCGCTCGAGAACCCCGATTTCACCCGAACGTGGAACAGGTAGAAGAACCATGGACATCCGATGAGTACTCACCAATGAGCACCTTCAGGAATTAGTGGTCCGAGCCCTCTTGTCGGCCGGACCGAGACAGGAGAAATGTGGCTAAGGTCCGCGTCCACGAGCTCGCCAAGGAGCTCGGACACCCGAGCAAGATCGTTCTGCAGAAGCTGCAGGACATGGGCGAATTCGTTCGCTCCGCCTCCTCAACCATCGAGGCGCCGGTCGCCCGCCGTCTGCGTCAGGAGCTCCCCGCCAAGAGCGGCGACGACGCTCCCGCGACGAAGAGCGAGGCCAGTGCGTCCTCCAAGCCCTCCGGTGCTCCCAAGCCCGGCGGCACCTCCGCACCCAAGCCGGGCATGAAGCCCGCGCCGAAGCAGCCGGCCGAGCCCGCCCCGCAGGCGAGCGCCGCCCCGGCCGCGGAGCAGGCGGAGAAGCCCGCTGCCGCACCGACCCCGGGCTCCGAGAAGCCCGCTGCCGCACCGACCCCGGGCCCCGAGAAGCCGGTCCCCGCGCCGAAGCCCGGCGCCGAGAAGCCGACACCAGCACCCAAGCCCGGTGGCGAGCGCCCCTCGCCCCGTCCGGGTGCCGGGCGGCCCGGCAACAACCCCTTCGCCAGCTCGCAGGGCATGCCCCGTCCCGGTGCCCGCAAGCCGGCCCAGGGCGGCGGTCGCCCGCCGCGCGGCGAGGGATCTTCCCGTCCCGGGAACAACCCCTTCGCCAGTGCCCAGGGGATGCCCCGACCGGGGCAGCGTCCGCCCCGTCCCGCCGCCGGCGGCGACCAGGCCGGGAGCCGTCCGGCCCGTGAGGGCGCCCCGCGCCCGGGCGGCGGTCGTCCCGGGATGCCGACCCCCGGCATCATGCGTCAGCACTCCAGCGGCGGCCTGACCGAGGCCAACCAGGGTGGCGGCGGCCGCGGTCGCGGCGGTCGTCCCGGCCCCGGTGGTCCCGGCGGTCCCAGCCGCCCCGGCGGCGGTGGCGGCGGTCCTCGCGGCCGTGGCGGTCGCGGCAGCACCCAGGGTGCCTTCGGACGCGGCGGCAAGCCGGCCCGCTCGCGCAAGTCGAAGCGCGCGAAGCGTCAGGAATTCGAGCAGCAGCAGGCTCCCGCGCCCGGTGGCGTCTCGATCCCGCGCGGCAACGGCCAGTCCGTGCGCCTGCGCCGCGGCGCCTCGCTGTCCGACTTCGCGGATCGCATCGACGTCAACCCCGCAGCGCTGATCACGGTGATGTTCGCGATGGGTGAGATGGCCACTGCGACCCAGTCGCTCGACGAGGTCACCTTCGGTCTGCTGGGCGAAGAGCTGGGCTACAAGATCGAGATCGTCTCCCCGGAGGACGAGGAGCGCGAGCTCCTCGAGCAGTTCGACATCGATCTCGACGCCGAGCTCCAGGACGAGGACGAGGCGGACCGCCTGCCGCGTCCGCCCGTCGTCACCGTCATGGGTCACGTCGACCACGGCAAGACCCGCCTGCTGGACACCATCCGCAAGGCGAAGGTCGGCGCCGGTGAGGCCGGCGGCATCACCCAGCACATCGGTGCGTACCAGGTCGATGTCGAGCACGAGGAGCGCGATCGCGCACTGACCTTCATCGACACCCCGGGTCACGAGGCGTTCACCGCCATGCGTGCCCGTGGTGCGGACGTCACCGACATCGCGATCCTGGTGGTCGCCGCGGATGACGGTGTGATGCCCCAGACCATCGAGGCGCTCAACCACGCCCAGGCGGCACACGTCCCGATCGTGGTCGCGGTCAACAAGGTCGACAAGCCCGACGCCAACCCGGAGAAGGTCCGGCAGCAGCTGACCGAGTACAACCTGATCGCCGAGGAGTACGGCGGCGAGACGATGTTCGTGGACGTCTCCGCTCGCGAGAACCTCAACATCGAATCGCTGCTGGAGGCGGTGCTGCTCACCGCGGACGCCGCCCTCGAGCTCTCCGCGAACCCCGACAAGGACGCGCGCGGCGTGTCCATCGAGGCGAACCTCGACAAGGGGCGCGGCCCGGTCGCCACGGTGCTGGTCCAGCAGGGCACCCTGCGGGTCGGCGACGCGATCGTCTGCGGCAGCGGCCACGGACGTGTCCGAGCGATGCTCGACGAGAACGGCGAGACCGTCAGCGAGGCGGGCCCGTCCCGCCCGGTGCAGGTGCTCGGTCTGACCTCGGTGCCCGGCGCCGGTGACTCCTTCCTGGTCGCCCAGGACGAGCGCACCGCCCGCCAGATCGCCGAGAAGCGCGAGGCCGCCAAGCGTGCCGCGTCGCTCTCGAAGGTCCGCAAGCGGATCAGCCTCGAGGACATCAACCAGCACATGGCCGACGGCAAGGTCGAGACCCTCAACCTCATCCTCAAGGGTGACGCCGCCGGTGCGGTGGAGGCCCTCGAGGAGTCGCTGCTGGGCATCGAGGTCGGCGAGGGTGTGGATCTGCGCATCATCGACCGCGGCGTCGGTGCGATCACGATGAACAACATCAACCTCGCGGTCGCCTCGAACGCGGTCATCATCGGCTACAACGTCCGCGCGGAGGGTCTGAACGCGGACTATGCCGACCGTGAGGGTGTGGAGATCAAGTACTACCCGGTCATCTACAACGCGATCGACGACGTCGAAGCGGCGCTCAAGGGCATGCTCAAGCCGGAGTACGAGGAGGTCGAGCTCGGCTCGGCGGAGATCCGCGAGATCTTCCGCTCCTCCAAGTTCGGCAACATCGCCGGTTCGATCGTGCGCGGCGGGCTCATCAAGCGCGGTGCGAAGGCACGCATCACCCGCAACGGTGTGGTGGTCTCCGAGAACATCGAGGTGGCCGGCCTGCGTCGGTTCAAGGATGATGTCACCGAGGTCCGCGAGGGCTACGAGTGCGGCATCAACCTGGGCTCGTACAACGACCTCCAGCTCGAGGACGTCATCACCACCTACGAGATGCAGGAGAAGCCCCGCATCTGATCCTGGAGCGGCCGGGCGTCCTGCGGGACGCCCGGCCGCGACCCGCGGGGGAGGAGGCCACGATGACCCAGGTGTCCCTCGTCCTGCGCGCACCCTCGGCCAATCGCGTCTACGCGCAGGCCTCGGGTGCTCTCTCCCTCGCGGAGGCGCACTGGGTGCTCGGCGCCCACCTCGGATCCGCACCCGTCGTGCGGGAGCGCGTGGTCGGCGGCATGGACGCCCTCGAGGTGCACATCGCCGGCGCCGGGTCCACCACCACGACCGGTCGGCTGCTCGGATCGCTGTCCTCGACCCTCGGCGTGCTGGATGCGATCGACGACCCCACCGCGGCCACGACGACGCCGCTGCTGCGTCCTCGCGACCTGCCCGGCATCCTGCACCATCCCGCGGATCTGGAGACGATCCTGCGCTACCCGGGCAAGACCAACGAGCAGTTCACCGCCCTGCTGATCAATCTCGCCGCGGCGCTGTCCACCCGGCGCGATGCTCTGTTCGACGGCACCCTGTCCCTGCTCGATCCGCTCTGCGGTCGCGGCACCACCCTCAACCGTGCTCTGCGCCTGGGCCTGAGCCCGGTCGGTGCCGAGATCGACCGCAAGGACGTCGAGGCCTACCGGGCGTTCCTGGGCACCTGGCTGCGCGACCACCGCTACCGGCACACCCTGGACAGCATCCGGCTCACGGTGCACGGCGAGCAGCTGGGGACCCGGCTCGAGGCCGAGCTGGCCCCGGACAAGCAGACCCTGCGGGCCGGCGATGGTCAGCGCCTCACCGTGCTCGGCTGCGACACCGTCCGGCTCGGGCAGCTGCTGCCGGCCGCGTCCGTGGACGCGCTGGTCGCCGATCTCCCCTACGGGGTCCAGCACGGCTCCCGTGCCGGTGGGGCCTGGCAGCGCTCACCCCTCGAGGTGCTGCGCGCCGCGGCCCCGGGCTGGCGCCGCGTCCTGCGGGACGGTGCCGGGCTGGCCCTGGCCGTGAACCGTCGCACCCTCGACCACGACCGGGCCGTCGCGGTGCTCGCCGAGTCCGGGCTGCGGGTCCTCAGCGCCGATGGCGCCTTCCGCCACCGCGTCGACCAGTCCATCGACCGCGACGTCCTGCTCGCGGTCCCCACGAACCACCCCCGCGTCGAGCAGCTCACCGCTCTCGCCGCTGATCAGGAGAACGAGACCCCATGAACGACAATCCCCGCGCCCTCAAGCTCGCTGACCGCATCAAGGTCATCGTCGCGACCATGCTCGACACCCGGGTCAAGGACCCGCGTCTCGGGTTCGTGACCATCACTGATGTGCGCGTCAGCGGCGACCTCCAGCACGCCACGCTCTTCTACACCGTCTTCGGCACCGACGAGGAGCGCGAAGGGACCGGTGCAGCGCTGGTCAGCGCCACCGGCATGCTCCGTCGGGAGGTGGGTCGCCAGACCGGCGTGCGCCTGACCCCGACCCTCGAGTTCATCGCCGACGCCGTGCCCGAGAACGCGCGCGTCATCGAGGACCTGCTCACCGAGGCCCGCGGCCGCGACGCCGAGCTCGAGCAGGCCAAGGCCGGCGCCACCTATGCCGGGGAGTCCGACCCCTACCGCAAGCCCCGCGAGGAGGACGAGCTGGAGGACGGGTCGACGCTCTCGGACGACGAGCGCGGCCGCGAGCAGGCGTGACCACCGCCCCGCACGGCATCCTCCTGGTCGACAAGGCTTCGGAGCGCACCAGCCACGACGTGGTCGCCCGAGTCCGCTGGCTGCTGGGTACGAAGAAGGTCGGCCACGCGGGGACCCTCGACCCGATGGCGACCGGGCAGCTGGTGCTCGGCGTCGGCCAGGGCACCCGCCTGCTGACCTATCTGGTGGGACTGGACAAGACCTACCGGGCGAGGATCCGGCTGGGTCGGGCCACCACCACCGATGATCGCGAGGGGGAGCCGCTCGGAGACGTGGTCGATGCCACTGGCCTGACCGAGGCGGACATCGAGCAGTCGCTCAGCGCCCTGCGCGGCGACATCGCACAGGTGCCCTCCACCGTCAGCGCCATCAAGATCGACGGCAGGCGTGCCTACGCACGGGCCCGCGCCGGGGAGGACGTCGAACTCTCCGCCCGTCCCGTGCGGATCTCCCGCTTCGAGGTGAGCGGACGGTCCGTCGACGGCCCGTTCCTCGACCTGGACGTGGTGATCGACTGCTCCTCAGGCACCTACGTGCGCGCTCTGGCACGAGACCTCGGTGCCGCGCACGGCGTGGGCGGCCATCTCACCGCGCTGCGGCGCACCGCGGTAGGACCCTTCGCGGTCGAGGACGCCCTGCACGTCCCGGCGCGGGGGGAGGGGGATGACGTCGAGCTGCCACTGCACGGACTGGGCACCATCGCCGCCCGCGTGCTCCCCACCCTGGCCGTCGACGACGAGCAGGCCGCGGCCCTCGGCACCGGACGCCGGATCCGGTCCGAGGCGGACGTGGCACCCGTGTCCGAGCCGCCTGCGCAGCATGGCCCGGCCGCCCAGTCGCGGCCGGTCGCCGCGCTCGACGATGGCGGGCACCTGATCGCGATCCTGGAGCGGGAGGGGCCGTCCTGGCGGCCCCTCATGGTGGTCCCGCTCGACGCACGCTGCTGAGGATCCCGGGCCCAGGCGCCGCCGAGGGCGACGGGCCACGGAGGCCGCCGGGGATCGCGCAGGCAATGGGGCCACGCAGGTCATGGAGAAGGGCCCGTCCCCCCGCGCCGCGGGGAGGGGCCGTCGGCGCGGGGGGGGCGGCGGGGGGGGGGGGGGCC
>JAKDNE010000419.1 GCA_030451965.1 Brachybacterium sp.
GACCCCTCTGCCCAGCACCCTGCCCCCTGCTCCCGCTCTCCTCGCTGCCGCCTCATGACCTCACCCTCCGCCCTGCCGTCCACCACGCACGCCGGCCGTTTCCGTCCCGAGCTGCATGGCCTGCGCGGCGTCGCGATCGGCCTGGTGGTGCTCTACCACATCTGGTTCGACCGGGTCTCCGGCGGAGTGGACGTCTTCCTGTTCATCTCCGCTTTCCTGCTGGTGGGGACCTTCCTGCGCACGGCCGACCGGGGAGCGCCGATGCGTCCGGCGGCGTACTGGGGACGCACCTTCAAACGGCTGCTGCCCCCGACAGCGGTGGTGGCGCTGGCGACCCTCGGCGGGGTGTACCTGCTGCTGCCCGCGGACCGCTGGATGCCGGCGATCACCGACGCCATCGGCTCCCTCCTGCATGTGGAGAACTGGGTGCTGATCAGGCGCGGGGTCGACTACTACGCGGCCGAGGAGACCGGCGCATCCGCCTTCCAGCACTTCTGGTCGCTGTCGATCCAGGGGCAGGTGTTCCTGATCTGGCCGGTGCTGATCGCGCTCGCCGTGCTGTTCGCCCGCTGGCGCGGCCTGTCCGTGCGGGGGATGCTGGCCGTGGTGTTCGCACTGGTGCTGATGGGCTCCTTCGCCTGGTCCGTGCACTCGACGGCCACCCAGCAGCAGATCGCCTACTTCGACACCTCCACCCGTCTGTGGGAGTTCGCCGCCGGCTCCCTGCTGGGGCTGGCACTGCCCTGGTGGGAGCAGCGCAGGACCGCTCGCGATGCCCGCCGTCGCCGCCGCACACCGCCATCGGTGCTGCCGCGCGTGGTGCTCGGCTGGGTGGGCATGCTCGCGCTGATCTCCTGCGGGCTGCTGATCGATGTGCAGGGGGCGTTCCCGGGCTGGATCGCGGCCTGGCCGCTGATCGCCGCGGCGCTGGTGCTGGGTGCCGGCACCACCGGGCATCGATGGAGCGTGGATCGGCTGCTGTCCACTCGGCCCGCGGTGGTGCTCGGGGACATCTCCTACGGCCTGTACCTGGTGCACTGGCCGCTGCTGGCACTGTTCCTGGCCCATACCGGACAGGCACGGGCCGGCCTGCTCGAGGGGCTCGTGCTGATCCTGGCCTCCCTGGTCCTGGCCTGGCTGCTGACCCGTCTCGTGGACACCCCGATCCGGCGCTGGCCCTGGGCGGCGGCGCGGCCCTGGCGCTCCGGGCTGGTGGTGCTGACCTGCCTGGTGATGGGGCTCGCGCCGATGGTCGGTGCACAGCAGCATCTGCTGGGGCAGCAGCGCGAGGCCGAGGCCCGCGCCGTGGCGGACAATCCCGGCGCCCGGGTGCTGGATCCCGATTTCACCGTCCATCCGGACG
Source organism: Brachybacterium sp. (assembly GCA_030451965.1). Classification (GTDB taxonomy): domain Bacteria; phylum Actinomycetota; class Actinomycetes; order Actinomycetales; family Dermabacteraceae; genus Brachybacterium. The sequence continues at coordinate 1,364 of JAKDNE010000419.1, forward strand.
CGGACCCTGCGGCGGAGCGGCTGCCCACCGCGGCTCTGGTGGGGAAGGACTGGGTCGCGGGCGCGGAGCACTGCCCCGGCGAGCTCGCCCCGCAGGGTTTCGAGACCACCCGGCTGACGGCGCTGTGCCGGGTCGTCTCCGGCGGTGAGGGCGCACCCGTGATCGTCAGCGTCGGCAACTCCCGGCTCGAGCAGTTCAGCGCCTCGCTGATCGCCCTGGCGAAGGAGGAGGGGTGGACCCTGGTGACGCTGTGGAAGGGCGGCTGCGCCTTCACCCCGGACGCGGTCCTCGACATCGAGGCCTGTGACGGTTTCAGTGCGGAGGCGAAGTCCTATCTGCAACGGGTGCAGCCCGAGGCCATCGCTCTGAACACCACGTTCATGCACCGCGACGGCACCGAGACGATCATGCCGGGCATTCAGGAGACGGTCCCGCGCCTGGTGGCCTCCGGTGCGCAGGTCATCGCGGTCCGAGATCTGCCTCGGATGCCGTTCGATCAGCCCCCGTGCATCCTGGAGAAGGGCCCGGAGGATCCCGCCTGCGCGCCGCCGCTCGCCGAACCGCTGACGCAGGAGCGCCCCGATGCGGAGTTGCTCGCCGCCCACCCGGACGCGGTGGCCCCGCTCGAGGTCAACGATCTGGTGTGCCCCGACGGGATCTGCACCCCGGTGATCGGCAACGTGGTGGTCTCGATCGACGACGATCACCTCACCGGCACCTATGCGGAGTCGCTGCAGGACGCCGTCGCCGTCCGGCTGCGAGAATCCGGCTTCGACTGGTAGCTCTCCCGGCTGCTGCCGGAGCTGTCCCGGCGGCGCCGGTTCAGTCCGCCGCGTCGGCGGCGCGCAGCCCGATCGCCCGCACCGCCTCGACGGCCTCGACGGCCCGGAGCACGGCCGGATGGTCGGGTCCGTGCTCGCGCCGCGCGTCCT
>JAKDNE010000420.1 GCA_030451965.1 Brachybacterium sp.
GCTGAGCTTCTGGTGGGAGCTCGCGCTCCTGATCGTGATCATGCTGCTGGGCCATTGGATCGAGATGAGCTCGCTGGCGCAGACCAGCTCGGCCCTGGACTCCCTCGCCGCGCTGCTGCCCGATGAGGCGGAGAAGCTGGAGGGCGACGAGGTCGTCACCGTCTCGCCGTCCGAGCTCGCCGTGGGCGACACCGTCCTCGTGCGCCCCGGCGCCTCCGTCCCGGTCGACGGAAGGATCGTCGACGGCGCCGCCAGCATGGACGAATCCATGATCACCGGGGAATCCTCGACCGTGCATCGGGAGATGGGGGACCAGGTCGTCGCCGGCACCGTCGCCACCGACTCCGGGCTGCGCCTCGACGTCACCGCCATCGGGGAGGACACCGCGCTCGCGGGCATCCGCAAGCTCGTCTCCGACGCCCAGGGATCCAGCTCCCGTGCCCAGCGCCTCGCCGACACCGCCGCGGGCTGGCTGTTCTGGTTCGCACTCGGCGCCGCGATCCTCACCACACTGGTGTGGTTGCTGCTGGGCAGCCCCGACCAGGCCGTGATCAGGGCGATCACCGTGCTGGTCATCGCCTGCCCCCACGCCCTGGGACTCGCCATCCCGCTGGTCGTCTCGATCGCGACCGAGCGCGCCGCGCGCGGAGGCGTGCTGGTCAAGGACCGCCTGGCGCTCGAGCAGATGCGCACCGTGGACACCGTCCTGTTCGACAAGACCGGCACCCTCACCAAGGGTGAACCGGCAGTGACCGGGATCGAGCCCGGCGCCGGTCGCACCGAGGAGGAGCTGCTCATCCTCGCCGCCGCCGCGGAGGCTCCCAGCGAGCACCCGCTGGCACGTGCCATCGTGCGCGCCGCCGAGGAGCGAGATATCGCCTACCGCGCCGGAGAGGACTTCACCTCGTCGCCGGCGGTCGGGGTGCGCGCCGTCGTGGATGGTGCCGTCGTCGAAGTGGGTGGGCCGTACCTGCTCGAGCGCCATGAGGCCGCGGAGCTGTCCGGTGCGCAGGCGTGGCACGGGCAGGGCGCCACCATCCTCCATGTCCTCGCGGACGGCGAGGTCGTCGGCGCGCTGCGGCTCGTCGACGAGATCCGGCCGGAATCCCGCGACGCCGTGGACGCGCTGCACGCCCAGGAGGTGCAGGTCGTGATGATCACCGGGGATGCACAGGCCGTGGCCGAGTCCGTCGGGGCCGAGCTCGGCATCGACCGGGTGTTCGCCGGCGTGCGCCCGGAGGACAAGGCTGGGGCGGTCGCCGAGCTCCAGCAGGAGGGGCGCACGGTCGCGATGGTCGGCGACGGCGTCAACGACGCCCCCGCGCTCGCCCAGGCCGACGTCGGCCTCGCGATCGGTGCCGGCACCGATGTCGCGATCGGCTCCGCCGGGGTGGTGCTCGCCTCGTCCGACCCTCGCTCGGTGCTCTCCGTGCTCGAGCTCTCTCGTGCCGCCTATCGCAAGATGCGCCAGAACCTCTGGTGGGCCGCCGGGTACAACCTGTTGGCCGTGCCGCTCGCGGCGGGGGTGCTCGCCCCGATCGGCTTCGTGCTCCCGGTGAGTGTGGGGGCGCTGCTGATGTCCCTGTCGACGATCGTGGTGGCGCTGAACGCGCAGCTGCTGCGCCGACTGGATCTGCGGCCGCAGGCCAGCGGCGCGCGCATGCTCGGGCGGACGACCACGGACTGAGCCCCCGCGGTGCCACCGTGGGTGCTCAGGTCCCCAGCTGCATCGTGGTGAGACAGGTGGGGGCCTCGGACCCGGTGGCCAGCGGGGTCGAGGCGCTCGCACCGTCGCGCGTGAGGGTCAGCGTGAACTGCTCGTCCCGGGGCAGCCAGAGGCCGAGGAAGCCGTTCGGCGCCGTGGTGAGCGGCTCGTCGAGCAGCACCTCCCCGTCGGGTGTGCTCAGGTGGACCTCGAGACTCTGCTCCTGCAGCTCGCCGACGCACGTGGTGAGGCTGTGGAAGAAGCACTCGTGCGTGGTCTGCACGAACGGTGCGACCGAGACGTAGGCCTCTCCTTCCGGAAGGGGGAGCGAGGCCTCCCGGCCTGCGGCATCGGAGAGATCCACGCGGTCCGGCAGCACCGAGGCGAACAGATCCGTCGGCCGCTCCGCGAGGGGGAGAGCCTCGAGCAGATCGATGATCGTCCGTGACTCGCGGCCCTCGAGGCCGTGCGCGCTCAGCAGGTTCTGCGCGGGACCTGTCGAGGCGGGCTGCGCGCGATCATTCCCGCAGCCCGCGACGGCCAGGGAGGACAGCATGAGGCCTGCGAACAGGGCACGGCGCGA
>JAKDNE010000060.1 GCA_030451965.1 Brachybacterium sp.
GGCCCCGGCCGAGCTGCCCGGGCCGGGAGACCGCCCAGTCCAGCAGGAGATGGTCCCGGCGCCGCGTCGCCACCGCGCCCATCAGCGCCGCCAGCAGTCCGGCCACGAGCGCGGCCACCAGCAGCGTCAGTCCCTGTTCCGGGAAGCGATCGGCGAGCTCGGTCGACTCGGAGCGGATGCTCAGGATCACCGTGATGGCGACCATCGCGAACGCCACCAGCAGCAGGGCCGCCTCCACCAGGCGCAGCGGGAGCTGTCGTGCCTGCCGCTCCGCCTGCGCGGCGGACTCCAGCTCGTCGGCCACCGGATCGGCGCCCTCCTCGAGCACCACCCGGCGCTCGTCCGCCAGGCGCTGGACGAACTCCTCCGTGCCCGGGCGGGAGCGCAGCGACGGGGCGTACTGCGCGCGCTGCGATGCGGTGAGCCAGGCAGCCATCACCAGCGCGTCGGCCGACGCGCGCTCCTCGGGCAGCAGATCGGCGCTCACGATCGCGCGCAGCTTCGCCGCCTGGCGCCCGCCGAAGAGTCCCGGGGGCGCCGAGGGGCCGCTGGGCGGGAGATGTCTCGGCGACGGTGCTGGAGTCGACATGGCGTCATCGTCCCAGATCGGTGGGGGCGATGCGGACGCGACGGCGCGATCACGTACGGCAGCAGGGGGCGTCCGCGCCATACTGGGGCGATGACCGCAGCCGCCGACCCCGTCCGCACCGTCGCCGTCGTCGGGGCGGGGCCGCGGGGCACGGCGATCATCGAACGCCTGGTGGCCGCCTCGAACGGCGCTGATTGGCGGGGTGGCCTCACCGTGCATCTGATCGACCCTCTGGTGGGTCGAGGCGGCGCCGTCTGGCGGCACGACCAGTCCGAGATCCTGCTGATGAACACCACCACCTGCCAGACCACGATGTACCCCGACGAGTCCTGCCATGCGCTGCTGCCCGCGACGCGCACGGAGACCCTCGCGCAGCACCTGGCGGGGGAGGGGCTCACGCCCACCGACTTCGCCTCCCGCGCCGCGCACGGCCGCTATCTCGCCCATGTGCTCGAGGAGGCGCAGGGCGACGCCGATCCGGTCCGGCTGCGGATCGTCGAGCACGCCGCCGAGGCGGTCGACGTCACCGGCGAGGCCGACGGCCCGCAGCGGGTGCGGCTGAGCGACGGTCGGGTGCTGCGCGCCGACGCCGTCGCCCTCGCGCTCGGGCATCTGCCCACCGCGCTCGGGCCCCGCTCGCAGCAGCTGGCCGACGCCGCCGAACGCCATGGCCTGGTCCACCTCGGACCCGCGAACCCGCTCGAGGTGGACTACACCTCCCTGCTGGGGCGAGAGGCCGTCGCGATCCAGGGCATGGGGCTGAACTTCTACGACGCGATCGGCATGCTCACCGAGGCCGCCGGTGGGCGCTTCGCGCCCGACGCCTCCGCCCCCTCCGGCCTTCGCTACCTGCCCGGTGGTGGGGAGCCGCGCCTGGTGGTCGGCTCTCGCTCCGGCATGGTCTACCGGCCCAAACCCGATCTCGGCGGCCGGATGCCGGAGCCGTATCTCCCCGAGGTGCTCACGGGGGAGAGGGTGCTCGAGCTCGCGGTCCGTGCCGCGGGGGTGGACCACGAGCGCGACGTGATGCCGCTGATGTTCGCCGAGCTGCGCCGAGCGCTGCGGGGCGGAGGATTCCCCGAGCTCGCGGACGACCAGATCCTGCTCCCGCTGCTGTTCCCCTTCGGCCGCCGCGGCGGCGAGAGCCCGGTGCCGCCCCGGAGCACCCGTGACGTGCTGCGCGAGGCGCTGCGGGCCGCGACCGAGCCGGACCCGGCCTGGGTGCTGATCTACCGGGTGCTGATCGCGCTGCGGATCCAGGTGGGACGCCTCACCGACCTCGGCGCCTACACCACCGATTCCGTGCGGCAGGACATCGACGGGCACCTGCGCAACGCCTTCGCCTCCTGGGCCTCGGGCCCGCCCGTGCTGCGCGCCCGACAGGTGCTCGCCCTGCAGGAGGCGGGGCTGCTGGAGTTCACCGGCCCACGGATGCACCTGGACATCGACGACGAGGCCGGCCGCTACGCCGTCCACGGTGCGGAGGAGCAGACCACCCTGTGCGACGGCGTGCTCGAGGCGCACCTGCCGCCGGTGGACCTGCCCGCCTATCGCAGCGCCCTGCTGGGTGCCTGGCGGGAGCGCGGCGAGGTGCAGAAGGACTCCTGGGCCTCCCGCGGCACGAGGCGGCGGATGCTCACCGGCTCCATCGCGGTCGATGGCCTGTACACGCCGGTCGGGGCCGACGGCACCGTCTACGAGCGACGGCTGCTGGTCGGCGTGCCGGTGAGCACCGCGCAGCCGGGCTCCTCGATCACTGCCGAACCCGGCACCTCCCCGCAGCTGCTGAGGCACGCCGAGGCGGTCGCGCTGCGACTGGCCCGTGCCGGAGGAGCGCTCGACGACGGCGTGGCACGATGACGGCCATGAGCAACCAGGCGGCGCCAGTCCTCGATCCCCACGCCGATATCGCCCGTCTCACTGCGGCGATCGTCGACATCGACTCCGTCTCCGGGAACGAGAGGGCGCTCGCCGATGCGGTCGAGCAGGCGCTGCGCGAGCACGCCGTCCACCTCGAGGTGCTCCGCGACGGGGACACCGTCATCGCGCGCACCGACCGCGGTCTCCCCCAGCGGGTGCTGCTGGCCGGGCACCTGGACACCGTCCCGCTCGCGGACAACCTGCCCTCCATCCGCCGCACCCGGGAAGGCCGCGAGGAGCTGGTGGGTCGCGGCTCCTGCGACATGAAGGGCGGTCTCGCGGTGCTCCTGAAGCTCGCCGTCGAGGCCGCTGCCGCGCCCGTGGACCTCACCTGGATCTTCTACGACCACGAGGAGGTCGCCGCGGCGGACAACGCCCTCACCCGGATCGCGGCCGAGCATCCCGAGCACCTCGAGGCGGATTTCGCGATCCTCGGCGAACCCACCTCCGCCGGCGTCGAGGGCGGCTGCAAGGGCACCATGAAGCTCGAGGTCACGGCCCACGGGATCGCCGCGCACTCCGCCCGCGACTGGGTGGGTGAGAACGCGATCCACCGCCTCGCCCCGGTGCTGGAGCGCCTTGCCGCCTACCGGGCCCGCCGTGCGGTGATCGACGGGCTCGAGTACCGCGAGTGCCTCAACGTGGTCTCGATCGCGGGGGGCATCGCCGGCAACGTGATCCCCGACCGGGCCACCGCGCTGCTGAACTACCGCTTCGCGCCCGATACCTCGGTCCGACAGGCCGAGGCGCATGTGCGCGAGGTCCTGACAGGGCTCGAGCTGGAGATCGAGGTGATCGACGCCTCCGGGGGCGCGCTGCCCGGCCTGGACAACGCCGCGGCCCGCGGCTTCCTCGCCGCGCTCGGGGAGGACGTGACCGTCGCCGCGAAGCAGGGCTGGACCGATGTGGCCCGCTTCTCCGCGCTGGGCACCCCGGCGGTGAACTTCGGCCCCGGGGACCCGCTGCTCGCCCATACCGATGATGAGCATGTGCCGCTGGAGGATCTCGAGATCGCGCTCGCGGGGCTGCGCCGATTCCTGTCCGTCTGAGCGTTACGCTCGGTCCATGACGCCTGAGGAACGAGACCGCCACCGCAAGGGCCCGATCACACTGCGCCGGTCCCAGCGACCCGGCCGCACCACCGACCAGCGCCTCCTGGAGGAGGACGGACCCACGGACTGGGTCCATACGGATCCGTGGCGGGTGATGCGCATCCAGTCCGAGTTCGTCGAGGGGTTCGGCGCGCTCGCCGAGCTCGGACCGGCGATCTCGATCTTCGGCTCCGCCCGGCTGGGCGAGGACAGCCCCTACTACGACTGCGCGGTGGAGATCGCCCGCGGCGTCGTGGAGATGGGCTACGCCGTCATCACGGGCGGTGGTCCCGGGATCATGGAGGCGGGCAACCGCGGTGCCCAGGAGGCCGATGGTGTCTCCGTCGGGCTCGGCATCGAGCTTCCCCACGAGCATGGCCTGAACAAGCATGTCGACCTGGGGGTCGACTTCCGGTACTTCTTCGTCCGCAAGATGATGTTCGTGAAGTACTCCAGCGGCTTCGTGGTGATGCCCGGCGGCTTCGGCACCTTCGACGAGCTGTTCGAGGCGCTGTGCCTGATGCAGACCCACAAGATCGACCTGTTCCCGGTGGTGCTGGTGGGGCGCGACTACTGGCAGGGCCTGCTGGACTGGCTGCGCACCACGGTGGTCGACGGCGGGATGGCGAACCCGCCGGACATCGACCTGATGCGCGTGGTCGACACTCCGCAGGAGGCGCTGGAGATGCTGCGGAAGTACGCGCGGGAGGAGACCGACACATGAGCGCAGCGGGGCCGATCGTGATCCTCCTGCTGCTGGTCGCACTGCTGGTCGGAGTGCTGATGGTGGGGGTCGCGACCGGCACGATCGGCGGCGGGATCGACGTCCCCGACAGGCCGCGACGAGCTCGACGTGCGCGCCGGTCCCGAGACCTGAGATAATGGCCACCGTACGCGCATTGTCCGAGGCCCCGTCCGGGGGAGCCACGCAAGGGCAGTGACACATCAAGGAGGCACGATGGCTGCTATGAAGCCGCGCACCGGTGACGGTCCGCTCGAGGTCGTGGAGGAGGGTCGCAGCATCATCATGCGAGTCCCGCTCGAAGGGGGCGGCCGTCTGGTCGTCGAGATCGCCGCATCGGAAGCCGTGGAGCTGCGAGAGGCCCTGGAGGGCGTCATCAAGTAGCAGATCACCAGCCCGGACCTCAGCCCCGCACCTCCTGGTGCGGGGCTGAGGCCATCTCCGGGCCGGTCGCGGGCACTGCTGGCTGGGTCAGGGGCGCAGCACGGCGGCGAGCACGCCGTCGCCGCTACCGGTGAGCACCGAGACCAGGTCCTCGGATTCCGCGACGGCCTTCAGCAGCGCGCGCACGGCCTGCGTGGTGGCGTCCCGTGCGGTCGGGTCCGCGACCCGGTCGTGGAACAGGGCGTGCGGGATCACCAGCACCCCACCGGGCCTCAGCAGGCGCTTCGCATGCTCGAGCAGGTCCAGGGCGTGCGGCGTGTGAGCGGGGAAGCTCACCAGGTCGTAGGCGTGATCGGTGAGACGGCCGACGACGTCGCGGGGGCGGCCGGCGATGGTGCGCACCCGGGGAGACCGGATCCCGGCCTCGACGAAGGCCTCCCGGGCGGCGCGCTGGTTCTCGACCTCGAGGTCGATGGTGGTCAGCACCCCGTCCGGGTGCATGCCCGAGAGCAGGTAGAGGGAGCCGACACCGCTGCCGGTCCCGATCTCGACGGCGGAGCGCGCATGCACCGAGGCCGCCAGCACCCGCATCAGCGCGCCGGCCCCCGGCAGCACCGGGGTCGCGCCGAGCTCATTGCCGCGATCTCTGGCGCGGGCGAGCACCCCGTCGTCGGAGAAGAGGATCGCCTCGTCGACGAATTCCTCACCGTGGGCCCAGCCGGCCACTTTTCCCGACGACATCAGCGCATCCTCTCCGTTCACAGTGCGATCTGGCCGATCCTACGACAGCGGCCGCCCCTGTGAGCCCCCGTGGAGCCTGCGATGCAATAATGGCGGCGCATCAGCAGACCTCGAGACGTACAAGGTGGACAATGGGCGGCACCGGATTCATGGGCCTCGGCGGCTGGGAGATCGTTGTCCTGCTCGTCGTGTTCCTGGTGATCGTGGGGCCGCAGCGGCTCCCGGACGTCACCCGGCAGCTCGTGCAGTGGGTGCGGCAGGCGCGTCGCTGGGTCGAGGATTCCCGCTCCACGGTCGAGGACGAGATGGGCATCGCCATCGAGGACCTGCGCAAATACGACCCCCGCCAGTACGATCCGCGGCGCATCATCCGCGAGGCCTGGGGCGACACCGACCTCGAGGAGCTGATCCCCAGCAAGGACGCGATGAACGCCGCCGTCGGTGGTGCCGCGGCCGGTGCTGCCGCGAAGGGGACGAAGTCGGCGAAGGACAAGGGCCCCAAGCGGGCGCCCTTCGACGACGAGGCCACCTGAGCCGACGGGGGTGAGGGGGCGTATGAGGTCGGAGTCGGCGACAGGCTCTCGGCCGTCGACCATCAAGCGCCCGTCAGCCGTCGCCCATGCCGTCGTCGTCTTCCTCGCCGGCTTCTGCGCGAACCTCGCCGTGGGCGAATGGGTGTCGGGGTCGTGGCGCTATTACGTCTTCTGGCAGGTGCCCGTGGTCCTGAGCGCTGCTCTCGCCGTGGTGTTCGCATGCATCCTGGCTCTGACCCGGGTGTTCACCGGGCCGCGGTTCGCGCTGTGGACCCCCGCGGTGCTCGGTGTCCTCGCGAGCCTGGTGCTCATCGTCGGCGTGTTCACGGGCTCCTCGTCGGGCGATGAACCGATGCAGGAGGTGAGCTGGTTGACGGTGTCCTATCTCGCTCTGCCTCCGCTGATGGCAGCCCTGTGGTTCGAGGGCTGGGAGACCGTGCGCCTCCGGGAGGCACGCTCGGCCGCGCGAGCAGGTGACGGAGCGGCAGCGCGGTGAGTGCCACGCAGGGGCGCTCGCGTCAGGATCCCGCGACGGTCAGCGGCAGCTTCATCCCGTCCAGCCCGCGCGGCTTGCGCACCAGGGCGCGTGCGACACCCTTGAGCGCCATCGAGGTGGGGGAGTCGGGGTCCGAGACCACCAGCGGCACCCCGTGATCCGAGCCCTCGCGCAGCGCGGGGTCCAGTCCGATCCGTCCCAGCACCGGCACGTCGTGGCCGACGGCCCGTGTCAGCGTCTCCGCCACCCGGTCCCCGCCGCCGGTGCCGAAGACATCCATCACGGTGCCGTCCGGCAGGGTCAGCCCGGCCATGTTCTCGACCACCCCGGCGACCTCCTGCTCGGTCGAGGTGGACAGCGACCCGACCCGTTCGGCCACCCCGGAGGCGGACTGCTGCGGCGTGGTGACCACGACCATCTGCGCGCCCGGAAGCAGCTGGGCCACCGAGATCGCGACATCGCCGGTGCCGGGCGGAAGATCCAGCAGCAGCACGTCCAGATCGCCCCAGAACACGTCCGAGGCGAACTGCTCGATCGCCCGATGCATCTTGGGTCCGCGCCACACCACCGCCTGCCCCTCGGGGACGAACATGCCGATGCTCATGACGGCCACGCCGTGCGCCGCCGGCGGCATCAGCAGGTCCGAGACCTTGGTGGGCTGGTCGGTGATCCCGAACATGCCCGGCATGGAGAACCCGTGGATATCCGCATCGATCACCCCCACGTGCAGCCCGTCGGCCGCCATCGCGGCGGCGAGGTTCGCGGTCACGGTGGACTTGCCGACCCCGCCCTTGCCGGAGGAGATCGCGAAGATGCGCGTCAGCGAACCGGGCTGGTTGAAGGGGATCTGACGGCGGCCCTGTCGCAGGCGGTTCGTGAGCTCACGACGCTGCTCCTCGCTCATCGCGCTGGTGGACACCTCGACCCGGGACAGGCCGGGGACGGTCGCGGTCGCCTCCGCGGTCTCGCGCTCTATGCGGTCCCGCATCGGACAGCCCTCGATGGTCAGGAGCACCGTGACATGGGCGGTGCCGTCGGCGTCGACCGTCACCGAACCGACCATGCCGAGCTCGGTGATCGGGCGATGGATCTCGGGGTCTATCACCCCGCTCAGTGCCTCGTGGATCTGGGCGACGCGCTCGTCGGTGCCGGCCTGCCCGGTCTCGGGCTGCTCGGAGGTGTTCATTGCCTGTTCTGCTCCTTCGATGACGTGGGGGTGGCATCGGTCGTACGGCGCTCCAGCGCCGCTTCGACCTCCTCGCGCAGGAGGGTGCGCAGGGTGTCGGTGTCTCGGGCGGGTGGCCGCTCGAGGTCCTCGAGCAGGTCGCGCAGCTCACTGCGGACGAAGTCGCGGGTGGCGACGTCGTTCAGCGCGAGGCGCAGGGAGCCGATCTCCCGGGTGATGAAGTCGGTGGTGGCGTGGTTGCGCTCGTTGGACTGACGGTCCTGCTCGACCTGCACGCGGTCGCGGTCGTCCTGACGGTTCTGCGCGAGCAGCAGCAGGGGTGCGGCGTAGGAGGCCTGCAGCGAGAGGATCAGCGTCAGCAGGGTGAAGTTCAGGGCGCGCGGATCGAACTGCGCGGACTCCGGGGCCAGTGAGTTCCAGGTCAGCCAGACCGCGCAGAACAGGGTCATCCCGACCAGGAAGGCCGGTGTGCCCATCATCCGCGCGAAGCCCTCGGCAGCGCGCCCGAAGGCGTCGCCGCGGAAGGGATTGCGCACCAGCGGGCCTCTGCGGGGCGAGGGGTCGTCGAGCGGGCTGTGGATGTGCTCGGCCATGCTCACCCCCTCTGCGCGCGGTGCGGGGCGTCGTCCTCGGCGTCCCGGGCCGTGGCCCGGGCGATCTGAGACAGGTCGATCTGTCCGGTGGCCAGCGGAGGCTCGTCCTGCTCGCGCCAGTCATCGGGCAGCATATGGTCCAGCACGTCGTCGACGGTCACCGCGCCCAGCAGCCGACCTTCCTCGTCGACCACGGGGATCGAGACCAGGTTGTAGGTGGCCATCTCGCGGGTGAGCGTGGACAGCGTCACGGTCGGGGCGACCGCGACCTTGTCCGCATCGAGGATCTCCCCGACGGGGCGGTCGGGTCGCTCCCGCAGCAGCTGCTGGAAGTGGACGATGCCCAGCAGCTTCCCGGTGGGGGTCTCGAGCGGGGAGCGGCACACGTGCACGGTCGAGGCGAGCGCGGCGTGGATCACCTCACGGCTGATCAACGCCAGACAGTGCGCCACCGGGGTCTCCGGCGCCACGATCAGCGGCTCGGTGGTCATCATGCCGCCGGCGGTGTACTCGTCGTAGGCGAGCAGGCGGCGCACGTCCTCCGCCTCCTCGGGCGCCATCAGGGTCAGCAGATGGGCGGCGACGGACTCCGGGAGCTCCTGGACCAGATCGGCGGCGTCATCGGGGTCCATGGCGTCGAGGATGTCCGCGGCGCGGGTGGCGTCCAGCCCGGTGACCACCTCGACCCGGATGTCCTCGGGCAGCTCCTCGAGCACATCGGCGAGACGTTCGTCGGCGAGCTCCCCGGCGAGCTCGATACGGCGCTTGGGCTCCAGCTCCTGGATGACCTCCGCGAGGTCGGCCGGATTCAGATCCTGGTACGAGGCGGCCAGGAGGTGCGCGGACTGCTCCGCCTGGGTGCCGTACAGCCCGGAGACCTCGGAGAGCTCCACCGTGAGGGTCTCGCCGCGCGAGACCAGCCGGCTCAGCGAGCCGCCCCTGCGCTGTCGGCGCAGATGCAGCCGGGAGACGTTCCAGTCCCGGTGACGATCCTGGTCCAGGGCGATGTCCAGCACCGTCGCCTCGCCGGTGCCGTCCTTCAGGGTCACTGCGCGGTCCAGCAGATCTCCGATCACCACCAGCTCGCCGGTGCGCTTCTCGAAGCGGCGCACGTTCAGCACCCCGGTGGAGATCACCTGTCCCGGGGAGATCGAGGTGACCCGGGTGATGGGCAGGAACGCCCGACGCTTCCTGCCGACCTCCACCACCAGGCCGACGGCGACGGCGCTGGTGCGCGTCTGCGGCACGACCACCACATCGCGGACCGTCGCCACGACGTCCCCGATCGGGTCGAAGACGGTGGTTCCGGCGAGCCGTGCCGCGTAGAAGCGCGGCCGCGCGGAGGTGCTCACCGCTGCAGCTCGGAGATCCAGCGCTCGACGTCCTCCGCCCGGCGCGGTGCAGCGGCCGAGAGGTTCTCGACGCCGTCGGCCGTCACCAGCACGTCGTCCTCGATGCGCACGCCGATGCCGCGCAGCTCGCCCGGCACCAGCAGGTCGTTCTCCTTGAAGTACAGCCCGGGCTCGATGGTGAAGACCATCCCCGGCGCCAGCTCCGCGTCGAGGTACATCTCGCGGCGGGCCTGGGCGCAGTCGTGGACGTCCAGGCCCAGGTGGTGGCTCGTGCCGTGCGGCATCCAGCGGCGGTGCCACTGGCCCTCTGGGGAGAGGGACTGCGCGGCGGTGCCGGGCAGCAGGCCCCACTCCTGGAGGCGGTGGGCGAGGACGTCCATCGCCGCGGCGTGGAGGTCGCGGAAGCGCAGCCCGGGGCGGGCCACCGCGAAGGCGGCGTCGGAGGCCTCGAGCACCGCGTCGTAGATCTTCCGCTGCGCGGGGGTGAAGGTGCCGGTGACCGGCAGGGTACGGGTGACGTCTGCGGTGTACAGCGAGTCCACCTCGACCCCGGCGTCGATCAGCACCAGCTCGTCCGCGGTGACCTCGCCGTCGTTGCGGGTCCAGTGCAGGGTGCAGGCATGGTCGCCGGCCGCCGCGATGGTGTCGTAGCCGACGCCGTTCCCGTCGGCCCGTGCGGTGGCCGCGAAGACGCCCTCGATGACCCGCTCCCCGCGAGGATGGCCGATGGCGTCGGGGAGGTGCCGGATGACGTCCTCGAAGCCCCGCAGGGTCGCGTCGACGGCCTTGCGCAGCTCACGGACCTCGTACTCGTCCTTGACCAGACGCTGCTCGCTCGCGGCCTCCTTCAGGGCGGCGCCCTCCGCCGCGGCCTCGTCCCCGCCGGGCAGGCCGTTCTGCGCGCGGATCTCCTGGACCATCGCCTCGACGGACGCGTCCACGCTCGGCATCACGCTCAGCGAGAGCTGGGCGCCGACGTCCTTGGCGAGATGGTCGCGCAGCTCGTCGATATGGCGGACCTCGATGCCGAGGCGCTGAGCGGCCTCGGGGACGGTGGGCCGGCGCCCCACCCACATCTCGCCGTAGCGCGCGTCGGCGTAGAACTCGCTGGAGTCGAAGCCGGCGCGGGGGCGGAAGAAGTACGTGGCCTCCGCGCGCTGCGGGTCCTCGGCGGAGGGCTCGACCACCAGCACGCTGTCGGGCTCCTCATCGGTGCCCAGGCCCGCGTAGTACGCGAAGGCGGAGTCCGGGCGGAAGGGGTAGTCGGTGTCGTTGGAGCGGACCTTGAGCACTCCCGCCGGCAGCACCAGGCGCGTCGCGGTCAACCGCTGCACCAGCGCGTCACGACGGGCCGGTGTGAAGTCCGCGACCTCGCGGCGCTCGGCATCGGGGATCGTCTCGTCCCAGCCGGAGGAGATGAACTCGCGGAAGGCCTCGTTGCTGGGGCGCTGCGAGCGGGAGTCCCCGCGAGAGGCGAGCTCCTCCATCCGCTCGCTGCTGCCTGCGGTCCCGGTGGTGGTGCTCTGCTCAGTGCTGTTGTTCTCGGTGCTCACCCCCCGATGCTCTCACGGCGCGGACTACCCTGGGCGTATGAGTGAGAGGACTGACGCCGGCGCCGCACGGCGGATCGACCTGCATGCGCACAGCTCGTGGTCCGACGGGACGACCGATGTCCAGGAGCTTTTCGCCCAGGCCTCCGCCGTCGGTCTGGACGTGCTGGGACTGACCGACCACGACACCGTCTCCGGCTGGTCGGAGCTCGCCGCGGCGGTCGCCGCCAGCTCGGTCGCCGCGGTGCCCGGCATCGAGGTCTCCAGCGAGCTCGACGGCCGCAGCGTGCACCTGCTCGCACTGCTGGTGGATCCCTCTCCGGAGACGGCCCTGGCCGCGGAGATGGCCAGTGCGCGCAGCTCGCGGGTGGAGCGTGCCCGGCGCATGGTGGAGCTGATCTCGGCCGACCTTCCTGTCCGCTGGGAGGACGTGGCGGCGCAGGTCGCGGGGGAGAGCACCGTGATCGGTCGCCCGCACATCGCCGACGCCCTGGTCGACGCGGGCGTGGTCCCGGACCGCTCGGCGGCCTTCACCGAGATCCTGCGCCCTTCGGGTCCGTACTACGTCCCCTACTACGCACCCTCGCCGCTGTCCGCGGTGCGCGCCATCCGGGAGGCCGGGGGCGTCTCGGTCCTCGCCCACCCCGGGTCGGTCACCCGGGACGACGACCTGCCGCTGACGCTGCTGGAGGCCCTGGTCGAGGCCGGGCTCGACGGCATCGAGGTCGACCATCGCGAGCACGACGAGGACGAGAGGGCCTGGCTGCGCGAGTTCGCGCACAGCCATGACCTGCTGATCACCGGCGGCAGCGACTTCCACGGCACCGGCAAGGAGAACCGGCTCGCGGAGAACCTCACCGCACCGGGGGTGCTGGAGGAGATCGCCGCACGGGCCACCAGCGGCACGCGGATCATCCGCCCCTGACTCCGGCGTCCGGGACAGGGGACGGCCCCAGATAACGAGGGGATCAGCGGCCGTCCAGGAGGCTGTTGCGAAACCTGGCCCCCGGTGCCGCT
>JAKDNE010000421.1 GCA_030451965.1 Brachybacterium sp.
CCATCCCGGTCGTACCCGGTGGAGCCCCCCACCTCGACGTCGCCCAGGTCTCCGAGGCGCTGCTGGGCCGGTGGGCCGACGCCCGCCTGGCGGCCCGCGAGCGCGCGGCCCGCCCCGAGCTGCACCGACCGGTGGACGCCACTGTCGCCGAGCACCGCGAGCGCGTCTTCCAGCAGCTGCAGATCCTGGTCGACGACGACGTCTCGCATCCGATGCTGCCCGAGCACCTCGGCGGCCCCAACGACAACGGCGCCAACGTCGCCGGCTTCGAGGAGCTGGTCGTCGCCGACCCCTCCCTGCAGATCAAGGCCGGCGTGCAATGGGGCCTGTACACCTCGGCGATCATCCAGCTGGGCAACGAGGAGCAGCAGCAGGCCTGGGTGCCGGCGGCGATGAGCCTGGAGACCCCCGGCGCCTTCGCCATGACCGAGATCGGCCACGGCTCCGACGTGCAGTCGCTGGCGACCACCGCGACCTTCGACCCCGCCGGCGGGGATGACGGGGAATGGGTGATCCACACCCCGTTCCGCGCCGCCTGGAAGGACTACCTGGGCAATGCGGCCATCCACGCGAAGGCCGCGACGCTGTTCGCACGCCTGATCACGGGTGGCGTCGACCACGGCGTGCACTGCTTCTACGTGCCGGTGCGTGATGCCGAGGGCGAGCTGCTGCCGGGCGTCTCGAGCGAGGACGACGGCGAGAAGGGCGGGCTCAACGGCATCGACAACGGCCGTCTGGCCTTCGATCATGTGCGCATCCCCCGCACCAACCTGCTGAACCGCTACGGCGACGTGACCGCAGACGGCACCTACACCTCTCCCATCGAGTCCCCGGGACGGCGCTTCTTCACCATGCTCGGCACCCTCGTGCAGGGCCGCGTCTCCCTGGACGGCTCGGCGATCCGGGCCAGCGAGCTCGCCCTGCACATCGCGATCACCTACGCGACGCAGCGCCGCCAGTTCAGCGCCGCCGATCCCACGCAGGAGACGGTGCTGATGGACTACCAGGCGCATCTGCACCGCCTGCTGCCCAAGCTCGCCGCGACCTATGCCGGTGCCTTCGCGCACGAACAGCTGCTGCAGGCCTTCGACGACGTCTTCTCCGGCCGGGCGGAGGACCCCGAGTCCCGCGAGGACCTCGAGACCCTCGCCGCGACCCTCAAGCCGACCTCGACCCGCCTCGCGCTGGACACCATCCAGGAGTGCCGCGAGGCCTGCGGCGGTGCCGGCTTCATGGCCGAGAACCAGCTGGTGGGCCTGCATCAGGACCTGGACGTGTACGCCACCTTCGAGGGCGACAACACCGTCCTGCTGCAGCTGGTCGCCAAGCGCCTGCTCTCGGACTACACCGACGAGCTGCGCAACGTGGACCGTGCCGGGATCGGCCGCTTCATCGCCCAGCGTGCCGAGGTGCTCGCCAAGCGCCACACCCCGTGGGCGCGCCTCGGCCAGAGCGTCAGCGACCGCGGCAATGCTCGCCGCGCCTTCGACTCGATGCGCCAGGCCGAGTTCCAGGAGGAGATGCTCGCCGATCGCGCCCGGGTCAAGGTCGAGGAGGTCGCGCTGGCGCTGCGGGGAGCCGCGAAGATGAGCCCCGCCGATGCCGCCGCCGAGGTCAACAAGCATCAGGTGGAGATGCTCGATGCGGCCCGCGCCCATGCGGACCTGGTCCACTGGCGCGCCTTCACCAGCGGTATCGAGGGACTCGAAGGACCCGGAGCCGAGGGCTCCCGCACCGTGCTCACCGACGTGCGTGATCTGTTCGGGCTCACCGCGATCAACGACGACCTGGCCTGGTTCCTGCTCAGCGGCATGATCTCCACCCAGCGCGGCCGGCAGATCGAGAGCGACCTGCGCCGTCTGCTGTGGCGGCTGCGCCCGCACGCGCTCGACCTGGTCGCGGCGTTCGATGTGCGCCCCGGCCACGTGCGCGCACCCATCGCCCTGGGCGGCGAGCAGGAGCGCCAGGACGAGGCCGCCGCGTACTTCCGTGCCCAGCGCGCCAGCAACGACTCGCCCGTCAGTGAGAAGACGCTGCGTGATCGTGAGAAGAGGGCCCGCCGCGCGGCCGAGAAGCGCAACGGGAAACGCTGAGCGGCGATCCCCACCCGTCGGCCACCGGCGTCATCTCGGCCGTCGGGTGGGGCGGGTGCCGCCTTGGTCTCAGCAGACGCACCGGGGCGCCCGTGACCTCACCGCGCTCGTAGAATGCAGGGACCGCGCCGGGCCCCTCGGCCCCACCGCTCCCCCAGCCCTC
>JAKDNE010000422.1 GCA_030451965.1 Brachybacterium sp.
CGTGATGCTCGAGGGCGAGCAGGTGCTGCTGGACGCGCAGGCCGAGGCCGCGGGCAGGGAGTTCTACTCCCTCGGCGGGCTCGCCCCCTCTCCGGCCCACACCCTCTTCGCCACGGCGGTGGACACCGCAGGCGATGAGCGCTTCACCCTGCGCATCACGGACATCGCCTCCGGAGAGATCCTCGACGAGGCGGTCACCGGCGCCGGCTACGGCCTGGCCTTCTCCACCGACCAGCAGTGGCTGCTCTACGCCCGGGTCGATGACGCCTGGCGCCAGCACCAGATCTGGCGCCACCGCATCGGCGGCCCCGCGAGCGAGGACGTGCTGGTCATCGAGGAGCCCGACGAGCGCTTCATGATCGGTTTCGACCGCTCCCGCGACGGTTCGACCCTCGTGATCCAGGCCGGTTCCACCTCCACCACCGAGGCCTGGCTGCTGGACCTGGCCGACCCGACATCAGCTCCGGTCTCCGCCGGCGGCCGCCGCGACGGTGTGGACTACGGCGTCGAGCACGCCGGGGACCGGCTGCTGATCGTGCACAACGACGGCCATCGCGGCTTCGCGCTGGCGCAGGCGCCGCTGGGGTCCCCGGAGCGCTGGGAGGAGCTGGTGGTCCCTGCCGAGGGCGAACGACTGCTCGCGGTCGAGGCCTTCGCCGGCTTCGTCGCGCTCGAGCTGCGCAGCGGCGGGCTGGCGAGCGTGCGGCTGATCCCGCGGGCGGCCGACGGGGCGCTGCGTATCGAGCAGGCTTCCGACATCAGCCACGGCGGCGAGCTGGACACCGTCGAGATCGACGCCAACCCCAACTGGGACCAGCTCACCGTCCGCTATCAGCTCACCAGCATGCTCACCCCGCCCACGGTCGCCGAGCGGGATGTCGCCTCCGGGGCCACCGAGATCCTGCGCGTCACGCCGGTGCCGCACTACGACCCCTCGCTGTACGTGGAGCGGCGCGAATGGGCGACCGCCGAGGACGGCACCGCGATCCCGCTGAGCGTGGTGGCGCGGCGCGACGTCGCGGCCGACGGCACTGCGCCGGGCTACCTGTACGGCTACGGCTCCTACGAGATGTCGATCGATCCGTCGTTCGGGCCCACTCGGCTGTCGCTGCTGGACCGGGGCGTGGTCATCGCGATCGCGCACGTCCGCGGTGGCGGGGAGATGGGCCGCGACTGGTACGAGCACGGGAAGCTGCTGGAGAAGAAGAACTCCTTCAGCGACTTCGTGGCCGCCGCGAAGCACCTGACAGATTCCGGCCTGGTCGCCGCGGACCGGCTCTCCGCGGAGGGACGCAGCGCGGGAGGTCTGCTGATGGGCGGCGTCGCGAACCTCGCCCCGGAACTGTTCCGGGCGATCATCGCCGGGGTGCCCTTCGTGGACACGCTGACCACGATCCTGGACCCGAGCCTGCCGCTGACCGTCGGCGAGTGGGAGGAGTGGGGCGACCCGCTGCACGATCCGGCGGTGTACGAGTACATGCGCGGCTACACCCCGTACGAGAACATCCAGGCCGTCCAGTACCCGGCGATCTTCGCCTCCACCTCCCTGAACGACACCCGCGTGTTCTTCAACGAACCGGCGAAGTGGATCGCCCGCCTGCGCGAGACCGTCACCAGTGACCAGGCGGAGCGCCCGATCCTGTTCCGCTGCGAGATGGTCGCCGGGCACGGCGGCCGCTCGGGCCGCTACCGCAAGTGGGAGCAGCGGGCGGATGAGCTCGCCTGGCTGCTGGACCAGCTGGGGGCGACCGAGCTGGTCTGACGCCCGGCCGGGCCGTTCCTGTCCTGTCCGGGCAACCCCACCCCGCATCAGGATGCCGCCACGGGCCTATGGCGACGCAAGCTGGCTATATCGCCACCTCTCGCCGCTATAGGCCCGTCCACGCACTGAACAGGCGACGCCGCGCCCCCGGAGGTCCCGGGAGCGCGGCGTCGTGTCCTGCAAGGCGCGCAGTGCGTGGTGCGCGGGCGGCTCAGAAGGCGGGGATCACCGCACCGGAGTAGGTCTCCTCGATGAAGGCGCGGACGTCCTCGGAGTGCAGCAGCTCGTCGAGCTTCACCAGGGCGGGGCTGTCCTTGTCCTCGGTGCGCACCACGAGCATGTTGGCGTAGGGGTTGTCCTCGCCGGACTCGAGCGCAAGGGCGTCCTCGGACGGCTTGAGGTCCGCCTCCATGGCGTAGTTCCCGTTGATCACGGCGATCGCGTAGTCGCTCAGGGTGCGGGGCAGCAGCGCCGCGT
>JAKDNE010000423.1 GCA_030451965.1 Brachybacterium sp.
GTGGCGAGCCCACCGATCACCTCCTGACCTTTGTGGTCGTCGGCGCCGGCCCGACCGGAGTCGAGATGGCCGGCCAGATCGCCGAGCTCGCCCACCGCACCCTGCGCCACGACTTCCGGTCGATCAACACCAAGAAGGCCCGCGTCATCCTGCTCGACGCAGCGCCCCAGGTGCTGCCGCCGTTCGGCGCCAAGCTCGGCGCCAAGGCCAAGGCCGCGCTGGAGAAGCTCGGTGTGGAGGTTCAGCTCGGTGCGATGGTGACCAATGTCGACGAGCGTGGCCTCGAGGTCAAGGACAAGGACGGCACCGTCCGCCGGATCGACTCGGTCGCCAAGATCTGGGCCGCTGGCGTGCAGGCCAACCCGCTCGGCAAGACGCTGTCCAAGCAGAGCGGCGCCCCGCTCGACCGCGCGGGCCGGATCTCGGTCAACCCGGACCTCACCCTCCCGGGACATCCCGAGGTGTTCGTGGTCGGCGACATGATCTCCCTGAACCACCTCCCCGGTGTGGCACAGGTCGCAATCCAGGGCGCGAAGTACGCCGCCGACGAGATCGACAACCGGATCAAGAACAAGAACCCACAGGACCCGTTCAGGTATCACGACAAGGGCTCGATGGCGATCATCAGCCGCTTCCGGGCGGTCGCCATGGTCGGCAAGTTGAACTTGACCGGCGTCCTCGCCTGGCTCATGTGGCTGGCCGTGCACCTCGTCTTCATGACCGGTTTCAAGAATCGCTTCACCGCGCTGATCCACTGGGCCATCTCGTTTCTGGGGCGCACTCGTCAGGAGCGGACGGTCACCGAGCAGCAGATCTTCGCCCGGTCCGCGCTGGGCCGGCTCGAAGGAGGCGCCAAGGACCTGGTCACCGCACCGGGCGAGTTCGACGCGGCCCAGCAGGCGGCTCGACGCGAAGAGCTGGAGGCGGTGGCAGCCGAGGAGAGCCGGCTCACCGACCAGGGCGAGCGCGGCGTCCACCAGGAGCAGGCGGGCTGACCCTGCGGCCCTCGAGGGTCACTCGAAGGGCTTGGGCTCGAACAGGTCCCGGGCCCACTTCGGCAGGATGAAGATGCCCTCGGCCTCGACGGTGGGGCCGTCTGCGTCGCCGATGAATCCGGTGACGAAGGTCTTCACCCCCTCGACCCGGTCGATGCGGGCCTCGGCGTGCAGATTGCCCAGCGGCGTACCCCGCCGGTAGCGCAGCGTCAGCGTGCCGGTCATCCCCGGGGAGCCGCCGGCGGCAGCAGCCTCGCCGAAGACCTGGTCGAGGAGCAGCGCGCTGACCCCGCCGTGGACGAGGCCGGGCGGACCCTCGTAGGCGGCGCCGAGGGTGAAGTCTGCCCAGGCCCGTCCCTCGTCGGTCTTGAGGACCTCGAGCGGAGGCGCGATCGCATTGCGCAGTCCGACCACGGCGTTGCCGTGGTTGCGGACCTCGTCGCCGCTGAGGGCGACGCCGAAGGATCCCTCGATCTGGCTCGTCCGAAGGCGTGCGGTGAGGGTCTCGATCTGGGTGCTGATCTCGCCGAGCTCCTCGTCGTCGATGGTGCTGCGGATGACCGCGTCGACCAGCTCTCGGGTGCTCTGCGCGAGCCCGCCCTTGACCTCGCGTTCGCGGGCGAGCTGGTCCTCGCTGAGTTCTTCCGATCGGTATTCGAGCATGGTCGACACCCTAGACGGGTGTGTCGGGGCGCGGTGGGCGCAGCCGCCTACCGGGAATCTGTCGAGCTGCGTTCGGGGCGGCAGCGGTCGAAGACCTCCATGAATTCGTGCGGGTCGACCATCGAGCGGTCGATGACGAACGGCGGCATGCTGCGCCGCGTGATCAGCACCTTCCAATCCCGCCTGCCCGGGGTGCCCACCACCTCGATCGGTGTGTAGTCGCTGGTGAGGTCGAACCTGTGGTGGGTGTCCCTGCCAGTGATGTCGAGCTGGCCACGATCGACGACCAGTGTCGGCGGCGACGCGGATGAGCGGGCCGACCACATCACCAGGGTGAGCACGCCCAGGATGGCGGCGATCGCGAGGCTGGAGGTGGTGCGTTCCTGCCAGGCGGTCCATCCGGTGAGGCAGAGCCCGCCGAACGACGCGAGCAGGAGTCCGGCGAGCAGTCGCTGGGTCCCGCCGCGACGGGCGAACTCGATGCGCTGCGGGGAGACGGTGCTGGGTGCGGCAGGAGGTTCGGGGAGGGCAGCGAGCGGAGTGCGCGGAGTGGTCGCAGCGGCGAGGGTCTC
>JAKDNE010000061.1 GCA_030451965.1 Brachybacterium sp.
CCCCACCCACCCCCGTCAAGCCAGAACGACCCTTTTCAACGTGGCCTCGACCACATCGGCCGATTTCTATAGTTCGTGCAGGTCACGGCACCGGGAGAGCGCCGCTGGCCCCGTACGGCTGATCGTCTGCCGCTCGTCAGGAGACGGGCACGACACCGCGGTGGAGCGCCACGATCCCGCCACTGAGGTTCCGGTACTGGGTGCGCTCCATGCCGGCCTCGAGGAACCAGCTGCGCAGCTCCTCCTGGTCCGGCCACTCGAGGATGGATTCTGCGAGGTACTCGTAGGCGTCCACAGCGGTGGCGAACGTGCCGGCGACCGCCGGCAGTGCGCGCAGCAGGTACTTCTCGTAGACCGTGCGGAACGGTCCCCAGGTCGGGGTCGAGAACTCGCAGACCACCACTCGTCCGCCCGGGCGGACCACTCTGACCATCTCCCCCAGCGCCCGTCGCGGGTCATGCACGTTGCGCAGCCCGAAGGAGATGACCGCGGCGTCGAAGGAGTCCTCGGTGAAGGGGAGGTGCTGCCCGTCGGCTCCGACGAACGGAACCGGCGCGCCGCGCCGGCGGCCCTCGCTCATCATGCCCAGGGAGAAGTCCGCGGCGACCACCCGGGCACCTGCGTGGGCGATCGCGGCGGCTGAGGTGCCGGTGCCGGCGGCGAGGTCGAGGACCTGCTCACCGGGTTCGATCTCCAACGCCTGGACCATGAGGTCGCGCCACATCCCGACCTGTCCCATCGCGGCGACATCGTTCATCAGGTCGTAGCGCTTGGCGATGCCGTCGAACATCGTGGCGACGTCGTACGGCTGCTTCTCCAGATCAGCACGGCTCATGCCCTGATCCTCCCACGTCCGGGGGGCGCCCACGGACGCCTCTCGGCCGATCGGTGATCCGCTGGAAGAATGGTGGCGGGCGCCCGTCCGATCGGCGTCCCCGGCCCACCCATCATGAGGAGTCTCCGAATGACCGCAGCCAGCACCGCTCGCACCGATGCCCTCCGCGCCCTGTCCATCCCCCAGCAGCTGCTGCCGAAGGATGGTCGTTTCGGTTCCGGTCCCTCGCGCATCCGGCCGGAGCAGATGGAGACCCTGCGGTCCGTCTCCACCACGGTGATGGGCACCTCGCACCGTCAGGCGCCGGTGAAGGATCTGGTCGGCCGTGTGCGCTCTGGCCTCGCCACGCTGTTCTCCCTGCCCGAGGGCTACGAGGTGGTGCTCGGCAACGGCGGGTCCACCGCCTTCTGGGACGTGGCCGTCTTCGGGCTGATCGAGCGTCGCTCGCAGCACCTGGTGCTGGGCGAGTTCTCCCAGAAGTTCGCCACGGAGGCCGCCGGGGCCCCGCATCTGGCCGAGCCCGAGGTGCTGCGTTCCGCGCCGGGGTCCGTCCCGCAGCCGGTCGTCTCCGGCGAGGTCGACGCCTATGCCTGGCCGCACAACGAGACCTCGACCGGCGTGATGGTGCCGGTGCGGCGTCCCGTGGGGGCGTCCGAGAACCAGCTGGTGCTCGTGGACGCGACCTCTGTCGCCGGTGCGGCGAGCGTCGATGTCTCGCAGACCGATGCGTACTATTTCGCCCCGCAGAAGGCCTTCGCCTCGGATGGGGGACTGTGGCTGAGCGTCCTCTCCCCCGCCGCGATCGAGCGGGCGGAGCGACTGGCCCGGGACCAGTCGCGGTGGATCCCGTCCTTCCTCTCCCTCACCAGCGCGATCGAGAACTCCCGGAAGAACCAGACGTTGAACACGCCCGCGGTGGCCACCTTGGTGCTGCTGGCCGAGCAGATCGAGTGGATGCTGGCGCAGGGCGGCCTGGCATGGGCCGATGAGCGGACGCGGACCACCAGCGGCATGCTGCAGGCCTGGGCCGCACGTCGCGAGGAGATCACGCCGTTCGTTGCTGATCCGGCCGCGCGCTCCCAGGTGGTGACCACCCTGGACGTGGAGGATTCGATCGATGCCACAGCCATCACCTCGGTGCTGCGTGCGCATGGCGTGGTCGACATCGAGCCGTACCGGAAGCTCGGCCGCAACCAGCTGCGGATCGCGACCTTCCCCGCCGTCGGCGAGGAGGATGTGGCGGCGCTGATCGAGGTGCTCGACCACGTGCTGGACAGCACCGCCGGCGCCTGAGCCCGCCTCTGGTCGGGGACGGCCGGACTGCGCCTCGGCGCGGTCCCGGCCGTCGTTGCGCGCCACCGCCGAGAGCCGTCACTCCCGCGGCGGGATGAGCAGCTCTCGCAGCACCTGGGAGGCGCCGCGCAGTGCGTCCCGCTGAGCGGGCGTGGCGCCATCGATCCGGTGGCGGAGCCAGGTGTGGCGGTGCTCCCGGCCCGCGAGCACCAGCTGCACACCTTCCTCGGTGAGGGTGACCCTCACCTGTCGACCGTCCACGGGGTGCGTGGCGCGGCGCACCAGCCCGGCCTGTTCGAGGCGTCCGAGGCTCCGGGTCATGACCGGTGGGCTCACGTGCTCGAACTCCGCGAGCGCGCTCGGCGTCGACTCCCCCGTCCGATGGAGATAGGCGAGGACCGAGAACTGCGGAGCGGAGACGTCCTCCGAGGCGGTGTGGGAGCGCAGGATCCGGGAGGAGACCAGCAGCACCCGCTGCAGCTCAGCAGCGAGCTCGACCGCCTCCTCGCCCTCGGCGGCGGAACCTGTCGGCTCCGGCAGCTCGTCCCCGGTACCGCGCGGGCTCACAGCAGGACGCCCTCGATCGCCCCGCGCAGGAAGTACACGATGAACAGCAGCGCGATGAGGTACATCAGCCAGTGGACCTCGCGGGCCTTGCCGCGGACCACCCGGATCAGCACGTACATCACGAAGCCGGCGCCCATCCCGACGGTGATCGAGTAGGCGAAGGGCATCAGGATGATGGTGAGGAAGGCGGGCACCGCGACCTCGACATCGGTGAAGTCGATATCGGTGATCTGGGTCATCATCAGGAAACCGACCATGACCAGTGCCGGGGTCGCGGCCTCGTAGGGGACCATCGCGACCAGCGGCGAGAGGAAGGTCGAGAGCAGGAAGAGCGTCCCGACGACGACGGCGGCGAGCCCGGTCCGCGCCCCCTCGGCGACTCCCGAGGTGGATTCGACGAAGCTCGTGTTGGACGAGACGCCGCCGACGCCGCCCGCGATCGCGGCCACCGAGTCGACGACGAGGATGCGCTGGGAGTACGGGATGTCGCCGTCCTCCTCGATGAGGTCCGCGGCGGAAGCGACCCCGACCATCGTGCCCATGGTGTCGAAGAAATCTGCCAGCAGCAGGGAGAAGACGATGACGGCGGCGCCGATGATGCCCGCGGCCGTGATGCCGCCGATCGGGTCGACCGTGAAGAGCGTTGCGAAGTCGGGCAGCTGGACCGGGGAGCCCGTGATCGCCGGGACGTTCATCGCCCAGCCCCCGGGGTTGCCGGGGTCCGTGCCCTCGGCCGGAGCGAAGGCGCCGAGGTGCAGCACTCGCTCGATGACCAGGGAGAACGCGGTCGCGCTGACGATCGCGATGAGGATCGCGCCCGGCACCTTGCGAATCCACAGCACCAGCATCAGCAGCAGCCCGGCGACGAACACGAAGGTGGGCCATCCGGTCAGCGAGCCGTCATTGCCCAGCTGCACGGGGGTTCCGGCAGCGGTGGTCACGAACTTCGCATTGAACAGGCCGAGGAACGCGATGAACAGGCCGATGCCCACAGCGATGGCGGTCTTGAGGAACGGGGGGACCGCATTGAACACCGCCCTGCGGAAACCGGCCAGCACCAGCACCAGGATGACGACGCCTTCGAGCAGCACCATGCCCATGGCCCCGCCCCAGGTCATGCCCGGCAAGGAGACGACGGAGTAGGCGAGGTAGGCGTTCAGCCCGAGTCCGGCAGCGAGCGCGAGGGGGAATTTCGCCCAGGCGCCCATCGCCAGGCTCAGCAGACCGGCGATCAGCGCCGTGCCGGCGGCGACGGCCGGCAGGTTCGGCTCGGTGCCCCCGCCGAGATACATCCCGGTGGAATCCGGGACCGTTCCGATGATCAGCGGGTTCAGCACCACGATGTAGCACATCGAGAAGAAGGTGACGAGACCGCCGCGGATCTCCCGGCCCACCGTGGAGCCACGCTCGGAGATCTTGAAGTAGCGATCCAGTCCGGATCGGGGCGATATGTCGACCGCTGCGGGGGTCGTGGAGGGGGAGGAGGGATCGGCCTGCTGCATGGGAGAGATCGTATCCGCCCTGGGCACCGGACACCCCGCGGTATCCGGGAGGTGCGCGGTGCCCGGAGACGCCGTCCCGCCCGGACTCAGTCCCGGGCGATGAGCGGGTGCTCTGCCTCGAGCCGCCGCGAGTAGCGGTAGTAGTCCGCGAGCTCGAGCTTCGAGGCGGCCGCCTCGTCGACCACCACGGTCACGTCCGGGTGCATCTGCAGCGCAGTCGCGGGCCAGCGAGCGCTGATCGCTCCCTCGGCGAGCTGAGCGACGGCGTCGGCCTTGCCCTCACCCGTGGCGGTCAGCACGATCCGCCGCGCCTCGAGGATGGTGCCCAGGCCCTGGCTGAGAGCTCGGACCGGGACGTCGTCCGCGCTGGCGAAGTAGCGCGCGTTGTCCTCGATGGTGGAGCGCGCGAGGCCCACCACCCGGGTGCGGGAGCCGAGCGAGCTGCCGGGCTCGTTGAAGGCGATGTGCCCGTTGGAGCCGATCCCGAGGATCTGCAGGTCCACTCCCCCGGCGTCGCGGAGCCGACGATCGTAGGAAACGGCTTCGGAGACCGGGTCGGCCGAGGCGCCGTCCGGGGAGACGACGGCGGCGTCGTCGATGTCGATGTGCGCCGTGAAGTTCTCGCGGATGAACTGGTGGTAGCTCTGCTCGTGACCGGCGGGCAGGCCGACGTACTCATCGAGCAGGAAGGCGCGGCTGTGGGCGAAGGAGAGCCCCTCCTCGCGGTGGCGACGGATCAGCTCGGCATAGGCCGGGACCGGGGAGGAGCCGGTGGCCAGGCCCAGGACCGTGCCCGACTCCCCTGCCTCCTGCAGCGTGCGGGCGAAGACGTCCGCGACGACCTTCGCGCCCGACTCGGCGTTCTCCACGATGTGGATCTCCATGCGGTCCTGCCCTTCTGCCCCGGTGCCGCGCGACGGTCCACCGTTGATCGTTGCTGCGTGTTCTCACGTGTTTCCGAGCATACCTGGTCACGCTGGCCGGCACGCGGTGTGCCGTCGACTCATGGGACGGCCGGTTCCGGTCGCAGTGCGTGCGACGCACGAACGCTGCCGCACAGCTCGTGTGCGGCAGCGTTCGATCCACAGGGTCGGGCGCTCCTGCTCAGGCAGGAGCACCCGCTCGGCTCACTTCTTCTTGCCGGTGTTCGCGGCGTACTCGAAGGCCGCGCGGGGGGTCTTGGCCTGCGGGATGCCGATGATGTCGCGGCGCGAGATCAGATTGGTCGCCCAGCCCGCGATCACGGAGGCCTTACGACCGAAGGTCGGCATCGCGTACACGTGGTAGGAACGGGCCATCAGCCATGCCGGCAGACCACGGACGTCGATCTCCTTGTCGCCCAGCTGCAGGCGGGCCACACCCTTGTACATGCCGAGGGTGGCCATCACACCGAGGTTCTGGTGGTAGTAGTCCACCAGCGGGCGACCCTGGACGGAGCGCGCGATGTTGTCGGCCACACGCTTGGCCTGACGGACCGCGTGCTGCGCATTGGGCGGGCAGAACTTCCCCTCGCCCGAGGCGAGGTCCGGCACGGCCGCACAGTCACCGGCGGCGAAGACATTCTCCAACGGGCCGTCGGCACCGTTGACACGGAGGTCCGCGAGCGACTCGAGCTTGCCCATCAGGGGGCCGCGCTCGGTGACGACCGGGAGGTCCGAGAACTCCGGGTCCGAGAGCACCGGGGCGGGCTTCACTCCGGCATTCCAGACCAGCAGGTCGGTCTCGAACTCGTCACCGTCGCTGGTCTTGATCACACCGTTCTCGGCGGAGTTGAGGAACGTCTCGAGCTTGACCTCGACGCCGCGCTCGCGCAGCTGGTTCAGCACGTAGGCGCGCTGGTCCTCGGTGAGCTCGGGGAAGATGAACGGCGCACCGTCGACCAGCACGAAACGGATGTCCGAGGCGTGCAGGTCGGGGTAGTAGCGCAGCGCGTCGCGGACCATGTCCTCGGCCTCGGCGACGGCCTCGCCGCCGGCGAACCCACCACCGATGAAGGTGAAGGTGAGCAGACGCTTGCGGACCGCGGGGGCCTTCGTGGTCGCGGCCTCGGCGAGGTTCGCGAGGATGCGGTCGCGCACGGCGGCCGCCTCCTCGATCTGCTTGAAGCCGATCGCGTTCTCCGCGAGGCCCGGGATGGGCAGCAGGCGGGGCACGGCGCCGAGGCCGACGACCAGGTAGTCGTAGGCGATCTCGAGCTGCTCGTCGTCCTCGAGATCCACCACCACGGTGTTCTCGGCGCTGCGGACCGCGGAGACCGAACCGGTGACGACCTTGGCGCCCGGGAGAACCTTGCGCAGGGGCGCGAGGACGTTGCGCGGATCGATGCTGCCGGCGCCGACCTCGGGGAGGAAGGGCGCGTAGGTCATGTACGGACGCGGGTCCACGATGGTGATCGCGACCTCCGCGCCGAGGGTCTTGCGCAGCTCGGACGCGGTCGTCAAACCGACGGAACCGCCTCCGAGGATGAGGACATGGGGCTTGCCGCCGAAGGTATTAGTCATACCTACAGAGTAGAACTGTGGAGGCCCGGATACAAAAGGGGCCGACCGCTGAACAGTCCGAGGTCAGGGAACGCGGTCCAGCAGATCCAGGGCGATCCCGTCGAGGATGTCATGCTCGCTGGTGCGTGCGGAAGTGATCGTCCCGGCCCCCGCGACGCGGTCGACGATGCGCGACCAGATCAGCGCTCCAGCACCGATGACATCGACGCGACCTGGGTGGATGACCTTCCGCTGCGCCCGTTCGGCGCGGGTCTCGGTGAGCAGCGTGCGACAGATGCCGCGCACCTCATCGAGGGTCAGGGTGGCCCCGTGGGTGACCTCGGGACAATAGTCCTGGATCCCGGCCGCCACGGCCGTGACAGTGGTCACCGTTCCGGCGACGCCGACCAGCGAGGCCGCCTGTTCGAGCGGCACCTCGGCGGCGGCCCGGTCCAGGTGGGCATCGATCTCGGCGATGGCGGCGTCGATCTCGGCCTCAGCAGGCGGGTCGGTGACGAGATGGCGCTCCGTGAGGCGGACCGAGCCCATGTCCAGGCTGATCCGGTGCGTCGGGGTCTCCTGGCCGAGCACCAGCTCGGTGGAGCCCCCGCCGATGTCCACGACCAGCCGCGGTCCCGTGGGCAGGTCCGCGACGGTGCTGACGGCTCCGCGGAAGGAGAGCGCCGCCTCCTCCTGTCCGCTGATCACCTCGGGCACGATCCCGAGGATCTCGTGGACGCCCTCGATGAAGAGGTCTCGGTTGGAGGCGTCACGAGTCGCGGAGGTGGCGACGAAGCGCACGTCCTGCGTGGCGACGCCGTGGTGCTCGATCAGCGCGCGGTATCGGCCGGCGGCCTCGAGCGTCCGCTCGACGGCGACCGGGTCGAAACGGCCGGTGCGGTCCACGCCGAGTCCGAGGCGGACCATCTCCAGGCGGCGCTCGAGGTCGACGAGCGCGCCGGAGGCCTCGTCGCGGCGGGCGATGAGCAGACGGATGGAGTTGGTGCCGCAGTCGATCGCGGCGACGGGGGCGCTCATCGTGCCTCCTCGGCGTCGTCCTGGTCCGCAGCGCCGTCCAGCGCTCCGGCATCGTCCTGCGTCCGTCCGTCCCCGTCGTCGCAGCGGCAGAGCAGCTCGGGCAGCACGCCGTCGATCATCGGCAGCACCTCGTCGGCGATCGGGTTGGTCCCGGGGCCCTCGGCGAGGGCCTGGCCGGCGAGCGCGTGGAGGCATTTCACACGGGTGGGCATGCCGCCGGCGCTGACGTGCCGGACCTCCTCGGCGTCGCCGATCTCCGCGCGGCGGGCGAGGTAGCGCTCATGGGCGCCGAGATAGGCGGCGGCGAGGCCGGAGTCCTGCTCCACCCGCTCCGTGAGCTCGGCCATCAGTCCGGTCGCCTCGAGGCGGGAGATCTCCAGCGTGAGCCACGGCAGGGTCAGGTAGAGGGAGGTGGGGAACGGGGTGCCGTCCTCGAGCCGCGGGGAGGTGCGGACCACGGCGGGGCGGCCGCAGCCGCAGCGTCGGGCGATCGAGATGACGCCGCGCATCTCCCGTCCGAGCTGCGCGCGCATCACCTCGTGGTCCGCCGCGGTGGCCGGGGAGTCGTAGGGCAGAGGGGCAAGAGTGCTCACTGGTCGGTGTCCTGATCGGTGGTGTCGTCGGCGGGGTTCTGTTCGGAGACGTCGTCGTCGGTCGATCCGGTCTCGTCGGGGATGTCCTCGGGGGTGAGTCGGCTGGAGCCCTCGACGCTCTCCCAGAGCACGGAGAACCACTCGCCCTCCTTCGCTGCCTCCTGGGCCTGCTCGGCCTCGGTGAGGGGGACGTCGCGCCCGGAGGTGTCGGTCAGTCGGTACTGGGTCTCCCCCGGCATCGCGAACAGCAGCCGCTCGCGGGCACGGGCGGCGACGAATGTCGGGTCCTCCCAGCGCGCCACCTGCTCGCGCAGCGCCTCGACCTGCTGCTCCTGCTGGGAGACCTGCGTCTGCAGCTCGGAGAGCTTCTGTCGCTGCGCGACATAGGTGTTGACCGTCGGCACCAGCGCGGCCAGGGCGACCACCAGCAGAGCCACCAGCGCGAGGGTGCGCCGGGTGATGGTGACACCGGGGCCGTCCTCCTCCGGCGTGCTGCGAGGGGTCGCTGCGGGTCGTGAGGCGGCGGCCGGCCCCCGGGAGCGCGAGGACTTCGAGGCCCCGCCACGAGGGGTGCCGGCGGCGGGTCGGGAGGCGGTCCGTGCTCCGGAGCGCCTGCCCCCGGACGCAGAGACCGGGCGCCTCGTCGATCGCGGGGCGCCCGGTCGTCTGCTGCTCATGCCACGAGGTTACAACCTCGTTCCTGAGGACTCAGGAGGTGAAACGCGGGAAAGCCGACGTGCCGGCGTAGCGTGCGGCCTCGCCCAGCTCCTCCTCGATGCGGAGCAGCTGGTTGTACTTGGCGATGCGCTCGCCACGGGCCGGGGCGCCCGACTTGATCTGACCGCAGTTGGTGGCCACGGCGAGATCGGCGATGGTGGTGTCCTCGGTCTCACCGGAGCGGTGGGACATCATCGCGGTGAAGCCGGCGCGGTGCGCGAGGTCCACGGCGTCGAGGGTCTCCGAGAGCGAGCCGATCTGGTTCACCTTCACCAGCAGCGAGTTGGCCGAGCCCTCGGCGATGCCGCGGCCGAGACGCTCGGGGTTGGTGACGAAGAGGTCGTCGCCCACCACCTGGGTCTTGGTGCCGAGACGAGCGGTCATGGCCTTCCAGCCCTCCCAGTCGTCCTCGTCCAGCGGGTCCTCGATGGAGACCAGCGGGTATGCGTCCACCAGCTCGGCGTAGTACTCGACCAGCTCGGCAGAGGTCTTCTTGGCACCCTCGAAGGTGTAGGCGCCGTCCTCGAAGAACTCCGAGGCCGCCACGTCGAGCGCGAGCGCGACGTCCTTGCCCGCCGTGTAGCCGGCGTTGCCGATGGCCTCGACGATGAGATCGAGAGCCGCGCGGTTGGACTCGAGGTTCGGCGCGAACCCGCCCTCGTCGCCGAGTCCGGTGGCCAGTCCGCGCTCCTTGAGCACGGCCTTCAGCGCGTGGTAGACCTCGGCGCCGACGCGCATCGCCTCGGAGAAGGTCTCCGCACCGATCGGCGCGATCATGAACTCCTGGATGTCGACATTGGAGTCCGCGTGGGAGCCGCCGTTGAGGATGTTCATCATCGGCACCGGCAGGATGTGGGCGTTCGGCCCGCCGACGTACTGGTACAGCGGCACTCCGGCGGAATCAGCGGCGGCGCGGGCCACAGCCAGGGACACGCCGAGGATGGCGTTGGCGCCGACGGTGCCCTTGTTCTTGGTGCCGTCGAGCTCGAGCATCGCGGCGTCGATCGCGCGCTGCTCCTGGACATCCATGCCCAGGATCTTCGGCTGGATGTCCGCGACCACGGCGCCGACGGCGTCCTGGACGCCCTTGCCGAGGTAGCGGGACGTGTCGCCGTCACGACGCTCCACGGCCTCGAAGGCACCGGTGGAGGCGCCGGAGGGGACCGCGGCGCGGGCGAAGGTTCCGTCGTCGAGCAGGATCTCCACCTCGACGGTGGGGTTTCCTCGGGAGTCGAGGATCTCGCGGGCGTGCAGGGCATCGATCAGGGCTGCCATGGGCTGTTCCTTCCTTCGGGTGAAGTGATGTCACGGCCGGTCGGCGCTGACCGTCCAGGGACCAGTCTAGGCCGAGAGCCCCGGATCCTGCTCCGGGTCGGCGACGCGGGTCCGGGTGCGGGCCAGCAGCGTGCGCAGAGCCGTCTCGGGATCGTCGTCCCGCGACTCGGCGGCCACTGCGAGATCCAGCAGCGTCCGGGCCACGTCAGCGCCCCAGTCCTGTCCGTCCTCGGCGCGGGCGGCCTCGTCGGCGGCCGCCAGCAGCTCCTCGAGCCGTCCCGCGGAGCGCGCGCGGTGCACCGCCTTCGCGGCGGTCTGCAGGGCCGGCAGCTGGACGGGGATGCCGTCGAACCAGCCCTTCTCGCGGGCTCCCGCGGACGCCTGCTCCGCGGCTTTGACCGCATGCCATTGGGCGATGATCTGTTCGACGTCCTCGGGGTCCGCCAGTGCCTGCTCGCGCTGCTGAGCGAAGACGTGAGGATTGCGCCGCTCCATCTTCGCGATGAACGCGCGTGCCACGTCGTCGATGTCCCAGGCCGGCTCCTCCTCCTGGCCCACCCGGGCATGGAACAGGATCTGGAACAGCAGGTCGCCGAGCTCATCCGCGAGCGCGCCGGGTTCGTGGGCCGCGGGATCGTCGATCACCTCGAGGACCTCGTGGGTCTCCTCGAGCAGATAGCGGGCGAGCGACGCGTGGCTCTGGCGGTGGGTCCAGGCGTCCCCGTCGGGCGCGCGGAGCGCCGCCATCACCTCCACGGCGCGCAGCAGGGCGCTGCCGCGGACCGGATGCTCGGGAGCGGGCCGCTCGGGGTCGGACTGCGGGGGGCTCTGTGCGTCGCTCACGGGAGCGAGGCTACTTCGCCGTGGCCCGGACAGTGGGCGCGGTGATCTGCTCCGCCGCGGCGGGGACGAGCGTGCGCAGCACCTCGCGCGTCCACTCCAGCAGGTCGTGGTCCCGCAGCTCGGTGCCGCCGAACCGGGAGGTCATCGGGCGCGGCACCAGCACCTGCCGCACGGCAGGCTTGAGCACGGTGCCGGGGTAGAGGCGCTTCATCCGCATGGCCGCGGAGTCCGGCACCTCCAGGTGGGCGAAGCGGATCATCTTGCCCTGGGCCTGGATCTCATCGACCCCGGCGGAGCGCGCGTCGATCCGGAACCTGGCCACGTCCAGCAGCACCTCGACCGACGCGGGCGGGGTGCCGTAGCGGTCGGTGAGCTCGGAGCGGATCTGCTCGATCTCGGAGACCTCCCGCACTGCGGAGAGCTTCGAGTAGGCCTCCAGGCGAAGGCGCTCGGAGCCGATGTACTCGTGCGGGACGTGGGCGTCCAGCGGCAGCTCGACGCGGATCTCCTTCTCCGGCGCGGCGCTCTCGCCGCGGAAGGCTGCCACGGCCTCCCCCACCATGCGCACGTACAGGTCGAAGCCGACGCCGGCGATATGCCCGGACTGCTCGCCGCCCAGCAGGTTGCCCGCGCCGCGGATCTCGAGGTCCTTCATCGCCACCTGCATACCTGCTCCCAGGTCGGTGTTCGTGGCGAGGGTGGTGAGGCGATCGTGCGCGAGCTCCGTGAGCGGCTTCGTCGCGTTGTAGAGGAAATAGGAGTAGGCCCGCTCGCTCGAGCGGCCGACGCGACCGCGCAGCTGGTGCAGCTGGGAGAGGCCGAACTTGTCGGCGCTCTCCACGATCAGCGTGTTGGCATTGGCGATGTCGAGGCCGGTCTCGACGATGGTGGTGCACACCAGCA
>JAKDNE010000424.1 GCA_030451965.1 Brachybacterium sp.
TGCCGGCCTGCCGGTGCGCGTCGCACTGATCGGCACCCGCGGCTACGGCGCCGTGCATCTGCGCCACCTCGCCCGTCTCGCCGAGGCCGGGACCGCTCGCCTGGTCGGCGTGGTCGACGTCGCAGACGCGCCCGAGGAGCTGCGCGGGATCCGGCACCGCAGCCTGGCCGCTCTGCTGGAGGCGGTGCCCGCGCAGGACCGCCCCGAGATCGTCGTCATCGCCACCCCGATCGACACCCATGTGGCGCTGGCCACCGAGGCGCTCGCCGCCGGGCTCGACGTGTACCTCGAGAAACCGCCGGTGCCGGCGCTCGCCGACCATCAGCCGCTGTGCGACGCCGCCCGCGCCGCCGGGCGCAGCGTGCAGGTCGGCTTCCAGGCCCGCGGCGGGGCGGGTGTCGACCTGCTCGCCGAGGAGCTCGCCGCCGGCACCCTCGGCGAGATCACGGCGGTGCGGGCGCACGGGGCCTGGTTGCGTGAGCGCGCCTACTACCGCCGCTCCGCCTGGGCGGGCAGGCGCCGGATGGACGGCCGCCGGGTGGCCGACGGGGTGGCCACCAACCCGTTGGCCCACAGCGTGCACGCCGGACTGGCCATCGCCGGGATCCACCGGGTCGCGGACATCGCCTCGATCACCACCGAGCTGCGACGCGCCCACGACATCGAGGCCGACGACACCACCTTCCTGCGGATCGATCCCGTCGGGGACGGCCCTGCGGTGGTCTGCGCTCTGACCACGGCCGCTCCCGTCCAGCACGCACCCTGGGTCGAGATCGTCGGCACCAGTGGCACGCACCGGCTGTGGTACACCGAGGACCGCTCCGTGCGCACCGCCGCTGACGGCACCACCACGGAGCTCAGCCACGAACGGGCCGACCTGATGGAGAACCTCATCGCCCACGTGCGTGACCGCAGCGTCCCCCTGGTGAACCCGCTGGAGAGCACCGGCGCCTTCACCGCGGTGCTCGAGGCCATCCAGTCAGTCCCCGATCCGCTGCCGATCGCGGCCGAGGCGGTCGACTGGCAGGGGGAGGGGGAGCAGGCCCACCCGGTCGTCCAGGACATCAACCGCGCGCTGCTGGCAGCGCTCGAGGCCGGACGGCCGTTCAGCGAGCTCGGCGTGCCCTGGGCGCGCGAGGACGCCGTGCACACCTGGGCGCCGCCGCAGGAGCGAGAGCACGCGGGCCGAGGATGAACGCGGCCACGAGCGGAGGGTGAGGATCCCACGTCGGAGACGTTCTCCGCGGTCGAACGAATGGCCAGGGCAGGAACGGGATGTCACCGACCAGGTGGTCGATGCGCACGGTCCAGGGGCACGCTCCCGTGCGCTGCTCGGCGCCGCTTCGCGGATCAGGTCCCCGCGCCCCATCGGCGCTCTACCATTCAGCCATGGGAACCCTGCAGAGCGCCCGTGACGGTGCTGAGAACGTCGAGGACGCGGCCGAGGACGTCGCTGAGCACCCGGTCTTCCAGACCATCGCTCGCGGCGGCTTCGTGATGAGCGGTCTGGTGCACGTGCTGATCGGGGTGATCACGCTGCGCATGGCGCTCGGAGGCTCCTCGCAGGATGCCGACCAGTCCGGTGCCCTGCAGGCCGTCGCCTCAGCGCCGGGTGGGAACATCGTGCTGTGGATCGGCGGGATCGCGATGGTGGCACTGGTGCTCTGGCACCTGGCCGAGGCATGGTTCGGAGCCCGCTGGAAGCGAGGCGCCGTGAAGCGGATCCGCTTCGTCGTCGCGACCCTCGGCAAGGCCGTCGTCTACGGGGCGCTCGCGGTGACCGCCCTGCGCTTCGCCGCCGGTGCAGGCACCGACTCCGGCGAGCAGACCTCCCAGCTCACCGCGGGGCTGATGGACAGCGCCGTCGGACGGATCGCGGTCCTCGTGGTGGCTGCGGTGGTCTTCGGCATCGGCTGCTTCCACGTGTACAACGGGGCCAGTCGCGGTTTCGAGGACGACCTGCGCGTGCCCGAGGGGCAGAAGATCGCCGGGGCGATCGTCGTCACCGGGGTGCTCGGCTATATCGCCAAGGGCATCGCGCTCGTGGGCGTGGGCCTGATGTTCGGCTGGGCCGCCCTCGGAGCGGACCCGGAGAAGGCGACCGGGCTCGACGGCGCCCTGCAGGCGATGACGGAGCTCCCCGCCGGCGGGGTCGCGCTCGCCGTGGTCGGCGCCGGGCTCATCCTCTACGGCCTCTACGCGGTGCTGCGCTCGCGCTACGCGCCG
>JAKDNE010000425.1 GCA_030451965.1 Brachybacterium sp.
CGGGCGGCGTCGCGGCCGGGGGTGACGCGCGAGCGGGGAGGTGGATGACCTCTCGGAACTGGTCG
This sequence comes from Brachybacterium sp., assembly GCA_030451965.1. GTDB lineage: Bacteria > Actinomycetota > Actinomycetes > Actinomycetales > Dermabacteraceae > Brachybacterium. Next base: position 66 of record JAKDNE010000425.1, read on the forward strand.
TCCGCCGCAGGAACCGATGGCAGGATGGCGTGCCATGACCTCACAGAGCATCGAGACCCTGCTGGACGCGACCCGATTGGCGGGGCTCGAGACCACCGAGGGCGGCCGGATCCTCGTCACGGTCTCTCGCCCCGACGCGAAGGGCACCGCCTATCACCGCGCCCTCATCGAGATCGACGGCGATCGCCTGCTCCCGCTCACCCGCGGCAGCTCCTCCATCGGAGCGGTCGCCGCCGCCGAGGACGGCACCGTCTTCTTCACCGCCAAGCGCGTGGGTGAGGACGGCGAGGAGAGCGAGGACGCCCAGCTGTGGGCGCTGCCCCTGCGCGGCGAGGCCCGCGAGCTCGCCTCCCGGCCGGGAGGCTTCGGCGGTCTTGCGGTGGCGGGCCGACACCTGCTCGTCGAGCTCGAGGTGCACTCCCAGGCGGCCGACGAAGCCGAGCACAGCGAGCTGAGCACGGTGCGCAAGGACGCGAAGGTCACCGCCGCGCTGCACGCCGGATTCCCCACCCGCTACTGGGACCAGGACCTCGGCCCCACTCGGCCCGTGCTCGCGATCGCCGCCCTGCCTGAGGACCTCGCCTCCGCCGAGCGCACGCCCGCCCCCGCGACAGACGGCGCCACCTTCTCCGCCTCCACCGATGCCGCCGACGACGACGATCGGCCCACCCAGGTGCTCCACTTCCGGCACCTCGCGATGCCGGCCGGGCGCCTGCTGGAGTGGACGGTGGATCGCAGCGGTGAGCGCGCTCTGGTCGCGATGCAGGACTCCCGCGGCGACCTGCTCGGCGTCCCCGATCTTCACCTCCTCGACCTCGTCGGAGGTCAGTCGCCCCGTCTGCTGCGCGAGGCGACCGCGGAGATCGAGTACGGACCGGGGGAGTTCAGCCCCGCGGGCACGCGCGTCCTGCTCGGCCGTTTCCACACCTGGACCGAGACCGCTTCCCTGGACGCCGCCGTCGAGGTGCTCGATCTCGCCACGGGCGAGTCCCGGCCGCTCTGGCCCGAGCTGGACCACTGGATCGATCCGGTCTGGCTGGACGAGACCACCCTGGTCGCGACCAGCGACGACCAGGGCCGCGGCTCGGTGTGGATCGGCGGGGTGGACGATCCCGCACCGCGTCGCCTGGCCGGCGGCCCCGAGCAGGAGCTCGCCTTCTCCTCGGCCTCCATCTCCGGCGGGGCGATCATCGCCTCCGCCTCCGGCATCGCCGTGGCCCCGCACCCGGTGCGCATCGATCCCGCCACCGGCACCGTCGAGGCGCTGCCGAACCCGGCCGACACCGTCACCCTGCCCGGCACCCTCACCGAGGTCACCGCCACCGCCGAGGACGGCACCGACCTGCGCGCCTGGCTGCGCCTGCCCGAGGGGGAGGGCCCGCACCCGCTGGTCGTCTTCGCCCACGGCGGTCCCTGGGGGTCCTGGAACGCCTGGACCTACCGCTGGAACCCGGGCCCCTTCGTGGCTGCCGGCTTCGCGGTGCTGCTGCCGGACCCGGCGATCTCCACCGGCTACGGCCAGTCGATGATCGAACGCGGTCAGCACCAGCTGGGCGGCGCCCCCTACACCGACATCATGGCGCTGACCGACGCCACGATCGAGCGGGCCGACATCGACGCCGAGCGCACCGCCTTCGCGGGCGGCTCCTACGGCGGCTACATGGCCAACTGGGTGGCCGGCCACACCGGTGACCGCTTCCGCTGCATCGTCACCCACGCCTCCCTGTGGGATACCGACACGATGGGCCACACCACCGACAACGCCGGCTGGGAGCGCCCCATGCGGGAGCAGAACGCCCGGTACAACCCCCAGCGCTTCGTGGGCGAGATCGTCGCGCCGATGCTGGTGATCCACGGCGACAAGGACTACCGGGTGCCGATCGCGCAGGGCCACGCCCTCTGGTACGACCTGCACGAGTTCTCGGCCACCCCGCGCGACGCCGAGGGCCGTACGCAGCATCGCTACCTGTACTTCCCCGACGAGGGCCACTGGATCCAGGGTCGCGGCAACGCGCAGGTCTGGTACGAGACCTTCCTCGGCTTCCTCGACGAGCACGTGCGCGGGGAGGCCTGGCAGCGCCCCTCGACCCTCGGCTGACGCCCGTCCCGCACACGCTTGCGGATGGGCTGGGCCCTGCGCCCGTCTGCGGATGGGCTGGG
>JAKDNE010000062.1 GCA_030451965.1 Brachybacterium sp.
GCGAGACGGTGCCGTCCCCGCCCACCACCACCAGGGCGGTCAGCGAGTCGCGGATCTCCTCGGCGCGTGCCCGGGCCACGGCGGCCGACGGGCCCGAGAGGTCGACCACGGAGATTCCGGCCAGGCGCAGGAGGTGACCCACCTGCCGTCCTATCCGGTGCGCGGTCCCCTGCGCCGCGGTGGGGTTCGCGAGCAGGCCCACGCGGAGCCTGCTCACCGCCCGTCCTCGTCGGCGTCCTCGTCCAGACGCGACGGACCGTCGACCTTCTCCACGTCATCATCGATCCGGCTGGCCTCATCGTCCGCGAGGTCCTCGTTGCCCGCACGTCGTCCCACCCGGCGATCGTGGAGCAGGGCGATGACGATCGCGCCGAAGAAGAGGCTGGCGATGGCGGCGGACATCGCGATCAGGGTGAACGGCTCCGGCGTCGGGACCATCACCGCGGTGAAGGCGAAGCTGAGGAAGACGATCCAGCGCCACGCCTTGAGCATGGACCGGCCGCTGACCAGACCCATGAAGTTCAGCAGCACCATCACGACCGGCACCACGAAGGCGATGCCGAAGGCGAGCATGGTCTTGATCAGCAGAGCCAGGTACTGGTCGTACGGGATGATCTGCGAGACCGACCCCTCGGTGGGGGTGAAGCTCATCAGCACCGGCACCAATTGGTTCACGGCCCAGTAGCCGGCGACGCAGCCGAGGAAGAACAGCGGGATCGCGGAGCCGAAGAAGCCGAAAGCGTACCGGCGCTCGTTCCTGTGCAGACCGGGCATCACGAACAGCCAGATCTGCAGGATGAGCATCGGCGAGGAGAGGATCAGACCGATGTATGCGGCCATCTGCAGCTTGACGTTCAGACCCTGGCCCACGCCCTGGAAGTTGATCAGCGACTGGAGGTCGTTGTCCTCCCCGGCGGTCTCGATCGGCGCCTTCACGGCCTCGAAGACCCAGGGGAACAGGAACCAGCCGACGATCGAGAGCAGCAGCACGGTGATCGCGCTGATCACCAGTCTGTTGCGCAGCTCGACCAGGTGCTCGCCGAGGGACATGCGCCCTTCGGGGTCCCTGCCCAGCGTCTTCTCGGACTTCGCCTCGGCCGGCCTGCGTCCCTGCGTATCACTCGCCACGGATCTGCTTCCTCCCAGCGCTCCGGGCCCGGGCGATCACTCGGCCGGACCCGCTGTCGACGACGCGGTCTGCGTCGGGATGCTCAGTCGCGACGGTAGGAGTCGTCGTCATCGCGGGCACGGATCGGCTCGCGGTCGCTGTCGTCGCGGGGATCGTACTCGCGGTCGTCGCGGTCGTGGCGGTCGTCGCGCTCAGTGCGCTCGTCGCGGCGGCCATCGCGATCGTCGTGGTCACGACGATCCTCGCGGGGGCGCGAGGAGCGGGCCGGACGGTCGTACTCGTCGTCCTCGTCGGAGGGGGCCTTGTCCTCACCGCGGAGCTCTTCGACCTCGCTCTTGAAGATGCGCATCGACTTGCCCATGTTGCGGGCGAGTCCCGGGAGCTTGTTGGCCCCGAACAGAAGGATGACCAGCACGATCAGCAGGACGATCGCCCAGGGGTTGCGGAAGAAGTTCATGAAAGTCCCTTTCAACAGCGCCATGACACAGCGCGGGCGCACCTATTATCCCACAGCGGACTGGGCGCCGAACGGGCCGCCCCGGTGGCGACTCGGCCCACCGCTCGGCGGGTCGTCCCAGAGTAACGGCAGTTACTGGGTGTGACGTACAGCCCCGCCCCGCGCCACGGTCACGATCGTGTTTCTCACCGTCTGCGGTGCGAGCACCTCCGCGGCCCCGGCGGACTCCAGCACCGCGTCCACCATCGGCGCCAGCACCGGCTCGACCAGGCGCGCATAGGTCGCTCCGGTCCCGCCCGCGGCCCCGTCCCCCGCGGCGGCGTCCCGCAGCTCCACGGCGTCGAAGGACTCGGCGATCCAGTGCCCGGCCGGCGCCAGTCGCAGCCAGACCTCTCCCTCCACACGGCCTGCCAGCACCGGACCGTCGCCGGGCTCCGGGCGGCTCATCGCGGCCCCGGCGGGCAGCAGCTCCACGATGCGATCCAGGCGGAAGCGGCGCTCCCCCTCCGCCAGCTCGCAGTGGGCGAGCAGGTAGGAGCGCGACCCCACGGTCTCGATGCGCAGGGGCCGGATCCGTCGCACGCTCGTGCCGGGACGGTCCACGGAGGAGTAGCGGATCGTCAGGTGGGCGTCCGCGGAATCGGGCTCGGCGCGCAGCGCCGCATGCACCGCCGTGAGCACCAGCTCGGCGCGGTCCGCGGTGCGAGCGGCCATCTCATCGGCCGTCGTCGCCGCAGCGATCTCGGTCCGGGTGGGGGCCTCGGGCGGTGCCGACGGCTCCGCCGTGCCCTCCACCACGGCCAGCAGCTTCGCCCGCGCCGACTCGACCACCTGGACGGTCTGCCCGGCCGCGGGTTCGAGGGCCGCCAGTCCTGCGAGCAGCGCGGTGCTCTCCACGGCGCTGAGGCTCAGGGCGCGGCGCAGAGGTTCGGCGTTGCGCACGCGCACTGTGCCGTGCTCCCACTCCGCCTCGATGAGGTCCTCCCAGCCGGTACCCATGTCGCCGCAGACGAAGAGCACCTGCAGATCGGTGATGAGCTGCTTCTCGGAGACACCCAGCGCCTCGGAGAGCTCCGCCAGCTGGACCTCGTCGCGGGACATGACATAGGACGCCACCGAGATCAGTCGGGACAGATGGTCCCCGCTCTGCGGCGTGACCCGGATCCGGGCGCGAGGACGGGCGACGGCGCGGTCACGGGCCGACAGATCCGCCTCGCCCTCGTGGATCTCGGCGATCGCGGTGAGCACCTCGGCGAGCTCCGCACGCCATCCCGCAGGTTCCCGCAGCTCGAGCCAGCGGACGTCGGACAGCAGCAGGCGGCGCACGGCCGGACGCGGCAGGCGCGGCAGGCGGAAGGCCTCCGTCTCCAAGGAGGCTCCGGCGCGGTCGCGCAGCGACAGCGCCTTGAAGGGGGCGGCGCGGAGCAGCGCCGCGTCCCGGTCGTCGCTGTCCAGCATCCGATCGAGCACCTCGGCGAGGTCGATCTGCTCGGGACGCGGCCTGATGGCAGCCCCTGCCTCGGCGGGGAACGACTCGATCCGAGAGGCCCGGAACACGCGGGGCGCCTCCCGATCCCGGTCCCAGCCGTGGATGTACCAGTGGCCGTCATGCACACCGACCACCCAGGGCTCGACCCGGCGCTCGGAGGGTGCACCGTGCGTGCCGCGGTACATGAAGCGGACACCGTTCCCGGAGACCACGGCCTGGAGCAGCGGGGTCAGCACCGGCAGCGACTCGACGGCGCCGCGCGGCGTGCGGCGGAGCAGATCCGGGTCCGCGTCATGCCCGAGGCTGAGGAGCTTCGCGCGCACACGGCGCGCCGCGCCGCCGGCCGCGGCCGTGTCCCAGGCGCGGCTCGCCGCGAGCAGGACCGTGTACTCCTCGGTGGTGAGATCGAGCACTGCACCGGAGCGGGCGGCGTCGATCCGGTAGTACACGGTGTTCTCGTCCAGCAGGTCCCGTTCTGCCACCAGGGGCAGGCCGAGCTCGATGATCGAGGCCTTGTCGCGCTCGAACATCCGCTCCGCGGCCTGGTCGGAGACCGCCTCGGCGTAGTCGGGGATCACCCTGAACAGGTTCGCGCGGTCGATCCGTCGGCGCGAACCGATCGTCATGATGACGTTGAGCAGTCTCTCCACACTCTTCGAAGCCACGCCGTCAGGGTATCCCCCTGGGATCGCGGTGGATGACCATATGCCGTCGCGGCCTAGGCTGTGGTCATGCTGCGATGGGAACGGGGAACCGTGAAGACCGCTCTGGGGTCCTGGCCCGGGGTGGATCGGGTCGAGGTCGAGCTCGAGGGCGGCGCAGGCGTGCTCACCGCGATCGCCTACCGGGAGCTGACCGGGTGCCCGCAACCGGGTGAGACGGTGCTGCTGAACACCAACGCCGTGCGCCGGGAGCTGGGCACGGGCGGGGACGCCATGGTGGTGGCGCGCCCCGAGGTGCTGCCGGAGGCGGAGCCGATCGATGGACACATGGTCAAGGCCCGCTACACCCCGATGCAGACGATGGTCGACGCGATCGACGATCCCGCGGGTGAGCACTACGAGACGCTCCGCACCGCCAAGCGCATCGACGGGATGCCCGTGATCGTCGCGGATCTGCACTCCTCGCTCCCCGCACTCATCGCCGGGATCCGCGCCCAGCGCCGCTCCCTGCGCATCGCCTATGTGCACACCGACGCCGCGGCGCTCCCCGCGGTGTTCTCCCGCAGCGCCGCACGGCTGCGGGAGGCGGATCTGCTCTCGGCGGTGATCAGTGCCGGCCAGTCCTTCGGCGGGGATCTTGAGGCGGTCACCGTGCACTCCGCACTGCTGGGGGCCAAGCATGTGGTCGGCGCGGATGTCGCGATCGTCATCCAGGGACCGGGGAACCTGGGCACCGGGACCGGTTGGGGATTCTCGGGGGTGCAGTCGGCGGAGGCCCTCCATGCCGCCACGGTGCTCGGCGGCCAGGGCGTGGCCACCCTGCGCGTCTCCGAGGCCGACGAGCGGGAGCGCCATCGCGGACTGTCCCATCACTCCTCGACCGTCTACGGTCGCGCCCTGCTGACCCCGGTGCAGCTGCCGGTGGTGCCCCGCCACGACTCTCGTTACAACGGTTTTCATGAGTCAGTGCGAAAACAGGTGAAATCCACGATTCTCAAGCCGGCGAAGAAGCGCGGCGTCCTGCATCAGCTCACCGAGGTGGATGCGAAGGGTCTGCGCGACGCCCTCGAGGACATGCCGGTGCGGATGACCACGATGGGCAGGACCCTCGCTGAGGATCCGGCCCCCTTCCTGTACGCCGCCCTGGCCGGACGCTGCGCCGCGATGCTCGCCCCGCGGGACTGAAGGGCGGATCGTTCAGCCGGGTGAGGCCTCTCCTCGCTCACGGATCAGCGTCTGCAGCTGATGCGCGGCCGTGATGGCCCGCTTCCCGTCATAGCGCTGGATCGCCTGCAGCGGATGGGTCCTGCCGTCGGCCAGGTCCAGATGCGCCCACGGGTCGCCCATCGGGAAGCTGACCCCCAGCACCTCCGGCCATTCCAGGGTGCGGGTGCGCATCAGGTTGCGCACCTCGAGCTCGTCCGGGCGAGCGGTGACCTTCACCGAGGCCTCGAGATGACAGAAGAAGAACACCAGCACGCCCACGAGGAGCAGCCCGATCCGTCCGCCCCACTGGAAGCTGGTGATCATGACGGCCCCACCGACCATGCCCGCCATCACGACGACCGCGCTGAAATAGGCGGCCACCCGCACTGCACGGGGGCGCAGCACGATCGTGGCCCGCTGCTCCCCGCTGACGGCGTCCGGTCCAGGGGTGCGCACGGCCATCTCAGATGCGGCAGGCCTGGATCGCGGTGACCAGGATGGCGCGGGCGCCGGCGTCGTACAGCTCGTCCATCATGCGGTGGGCGGAGCTGCTGTCCACCATCGCGCGCACCGCGGACCACTCGTCGCCGTGCAGCGGCGAGACCGTGGGGGACTGCAGGCCGGGCGTGATCTCCACCGCCCGCTCGAGGAGGGCGGAGGGGATGTCGTAGTCGAGCATCACGTACTCCCGGGCGACCAGCACGCCGCGGATGCGCCGGGTGAGGACCTGCAGGGAGTGGGCGGCCTCCTCCTCGAGCTCCAGCTCGGGCCGGGAGAAGAGGACGGCCTCGCTGGTCATGATCGATTCGCCGAAGGGTTCGAGGCCTGCCGCTCGCAGGGTGGTCCCGGTCTCGACCACATCGGCGATGACGTCGGCGACACCGAGACGGATCGAGGACTCGACAGCGCCGTCGAGGTGGACCACCTCGGCGCTGATGCCGTGTTCGGTGAGGTAGTCCTCCACGACGTTCTCGTAGCTGGTGGCGATGCGCGCACCCTGCAGTTCGGAGACGTCGCTGCGGGTGCCGGCGGGGGCCGCGAAGCGGAAGGTCGAGGCCGCGAAGCCCAGCGGCAGGATCTCATCGGCCGGGGTGCGGGAGTCCAGCAGCATGTCCTGGCCGGTGATGCCGACGTCCACGGTGCCGGAGCCGACGTACACCGCGATGTCGCGCGGGCGCAGATGGAACAGCTCGACGCCGTTGTCCTCGTCGACCACGACGAGCTCCTTCGCCGTGCCGCGGCGCTGGTATCCCGCCTCCTGCAGCAGATCGGCGGCGGGTTCGGAAAGAGCACCCTTGTTGGGAACGGCGATGCGGAGCACGGATCCTCCTCGGCCGCTGCAGCGGCCATGAGACGGGATGGGACGGGAGAAGCGGGAGGGGCAGGAGCGTCAGGGCCGCGGTGCGCGGCCGACGGCTCAGAGCTGCCGGTAGACGTCCTCGAGGGAGATGTCCTTGGCGATCATCATGACCTGCACGTGATAGAGCAGCTGGCTGATCTCCATCGCGGCGTCGTCCTTGGACTCGTGCTCGCAGGCCATCCAGACCTCCGCGGCCTCCTCGACGATCTTCTTGCCGATCTGATGGACGCCGCCGTCGAGTTCGCGGACGGTGCCCGAACCCTCGGGTCGGGTGCGGGCCTTGTCGGTGAGTTCGGCGAACAGCGCCTCGAAATCCTTCACTCCGACAGGATACGCGTCCCGGCCCGGGGCTCGTGCCCCTGACCGCCCGATGGACGGCGCCTGCTCAGTCCTTGCGGACGGTGGGGTCCAGGTGGGCGGTCTCGACCGTCACCCGGGCCGCCTCGAGGTCGTGACGGTTGCGCACTCCCCACCAGACGAAGAAGCCCGCCAGGGTGAAAGCACCGTAGAACAGGTACATGAAGGCGCTGGCGTAGTAGCCGGCGCTCAGCAGCAGTGGCACCCCCACGATGTCCACGGCCACCCAGATCAGCCAGAACTCGACCCAGCCCTTGGCCATGCCGAAGGTCGCCAGCAGGCTGCCCATGAAGATCCAGGCGTCGGCCCAGACCGGTTCGTAGGAACCCAGCGCGCGGAACACCGGGGTGAGCGCGGCCGTGCCGCCGACGAGCACGACGATGAGCAGGGCGCGCGTGCCCCTGGAGGCCCAGCGGGGCTCGACCGCGGTACCGCCCTCGTCCCGGGCCTGCCGCCAGCGGACCCAGCCGTAGACGGCAGTGGCGATGAACATCACCTGGCGTCCGGCCTGGCCGTACAGGTCCACCGGGTTCGGACTGCCGAACACGCTGCCCAGGAACACGGTGAGCAGCAGAGCATTGCCGACGATGCCGATGGGCCAGGCCCAGACCCTTCGGCGCATGCCGCCGAGTGCGCTGAGCAGTCCGAAGATATTGCCCAGCACCTCACGCAGGAGCAGGAACTGGCCGCCGGCGAATTCGATCCGCGCGTCGAAGAGCCACTGCAGAAGATGCATGTCGCCGTCCCGTGGGGGTCAGTGGGCGCCGTGGCGCTGGGCGAGCTCGCGCAGGGCGGAGATCTCCTCGGCCGCGTCCTGGGCCCGGTAGATCGCTGAACCGGCGACGAAGACGTTCGCTCCGGCCTCCGCGCAGCGCTCGATGGTCTCGCGGCTGACACCGCCGTCGACCTGGATGGACACCTCGAGGTTGGAGTCGCTGATGGCCGCACGAGCGCGGCGGATCTTCGGGAGCATCGTCTCCAGGAAGCTCTGCCCGCCGAACCCCGGTTCGACGGTCATGATCAGCAGCATGTCGAACTCGCCGATGATGTCCAGAAGCGGCTCGACGGCGGTGGCGGGGCGCAGGGCGATCCCGGCCTGAGTGTTCTTCCGCCGCAGATCGCGGGCGAGCTTCACGGGTGCCCGGGCGGCCTCGAGGTGGAAGGTCACCGAGGCCGCTCCGGCTTCGGCGAAGGCAGGTGCCTGGGTGTCCGCGTCATCGATCATCAGGTGCGCGTCGACCGGGATCGTGCTGCGCTCGACGATCTGCTTCACCATCGCCGGGCCGAACGTCAGATTGGGCACGAAGTGGTTGTCCATGACGTCCACGTGGACGCTGTCGGCGGTGGAGATCCTGTCCAGCTCGGTGCCGATGTTCATGAAGTCGGCGTTGAGGATGCTGGGGTGGATGAAGTGGCCGTCGGTCGAGTACGGGGTGTTCATGTCGTGGGGGTTCCTTCCTCGGTGGGGGCGGGCAGCTTGCGCAGCAGGTGGATGTACATGGCGTCGGTGCCGTGGACGTGGGGCCACAGCTGGACGGCGGGGCCCTCGCCCAGCTCGATGCCCGCGCGCTCGGCGGGCAGCACCCCGGCGCGCACGGCGTCGCGCGCGTCGAGCTGCTCCGTGTCGGAGCGCTGCTTCATCACATCGGCGACGATCAGGCGGGTCTCGGCCAGGTGCGGGGAGCAGGTCACGTAGGCGACCACTCCCCCGGGCGCGGCGGCATCCAGTGCCGAGGCGAGCAGGCTGCGCTGGAGCGTGGTGAGGTGGCCGATGTCGCCCGGGGTGCGGCGCCAGCGGGCCTCGGGCCGGCGGCGCAGCGCGCCGAGGCCCGAGCAGGGGACGTCGGCGAGGACACGGGAGAAATGGTCGGGCAGCTCGGCACCGATGGTGGTGCCGTCCACGGTGCGCGTGGTGATCTCGCAACCGGCCTCCTGGAGAGGGGCGACGGCCCGGTCGACCAGCTCCGTGCGGTGCTCCTGCAGCTCGACGGCCAGCAGGTCGGCGTCGTGGTCGACCGTCAGCCCGCCCAGCAGCGCAGCCTTCCCGCCGGGTCCCGCGCAGAGATCGAGCCAGTGGTGGTCCTCGGCGAGGACCAGATCGTCGGCGCCGAGGGCGAGCGCGAGCGCCGCCAGCTGGCTGCCCTCATCCTGCACGGCGACGCGACCCTGCTTGACCGGGTCCATGCCGCCGGGATCGCCGGAGGGCCAGGAGGCCGCGAAGACGGACAGCCGCCCCTGGCTCGCACCGTTCTCGATCAGCTCGTCGAGGTCGGTCAGTCCCGGGCGCATCACCAGCGACACCGCGGGGGCCGCGTTCTGTGCGGCCAGCAGTTCGTCGATCTCGTCCCGGGAACGACCGTGGCCGGCCAGGGCGTCGCTCAGTGCGCGCACCACCCAGCGGGGGTGGGAGTGGACGACGGCGAGGTGCCCGGTGGGGTCCGTCGAGCGGTCGGGGGCGACCTCGACGAGCCATTGCTCGAGGTCCTTCTCCCCCACCCGGCGCAGCACGGCGTTGGCGAAGCCGGCCGCTCCGGCACCGACCTGGGACCGGGCAAGGGCCACGGTCTCGGAGGTCGCGGCGTGCCGGGCGACGCTCATGTCCAGCAACTGGTAGGCGCCCAGGCGCAGCACGTCCAGCAGCGGCGGGTCGATCTTCTCCAGCGGGCGGTCCACGCAGGCGGCGAGGATCGCATCGAGGCGGCCCTGGGCACGCAGCGAGCCGTAGAACAGCTCGGTGGTGAAAGCGGCGTCACGCCCGGCGACGCGGTGGTTGCGCAGCAGGCGGGGCAGCACCAGGTTCGCGTAGGAGTCCTCCTCGCGCACCAGGCGCAGCCCTTCGAGGGCGACCTGACGGGAGGGAGTCGAGCGGCGCGAGCGCTCGGAGGGGCGGGAGTCCGAGTAGCCGCGGCGCGGCCCGCCCTGACCGCGAGCACCGGAGCGGGTGCGGCCCTGCTGGTCACGGGAGCCTCCGTGGTCGTCCCGCGGGCCGCCGGAGTGGCCGCCTCGTCGTTCCTCGCTCATGCGGGGTCTCCCTCCTGCTGGTCCGTGGTGAAGCGGGCGTCGGCGGTCAGTGCCGCGCCGCGGGCCCAATCAGCCGCCCGCATCGGCCGCTTGCCGGCCGGGGCGAGGGTGGACAGGGCGATGACGTCGGTGCCGGTGCCCACCAGCACCTGACGCTTGGTGGCCTCGATCCGGCCGGGCGGAAGCGGGGCGTGCTCCGGGGCCTGCTCGACGCCGAGGAGCTTGGTGCGGGCGCCGTCCAGCAGCGTCCAGGCACCGGGCTGGGGGCTCATCCCGCGGATGTGGGCGGCGACCTGCTCGGCCGGAAGGGTCCAGTCGATAGCAGCCTCGGCCGTGGAGAGCTTCGCGGCACGGGTGGCGAGGGAGTCGTCCTGCGCGGTCGCGGCGGCGGTTCCGGCCTCGAGGGCCTCGAGTGCCTCCAGCAGCACGGCGGCGCCGTCCCCGGCCATCCGCTCCAGCAGCTCACCCGCTGTCTCGAATTCGCCGATGCTCGTCCGTGCCGTGGTCAGGACATCGCCGGTGTCCAGGCCCTGCTCGATCCGGAACACGCTCATCCCGGTCTCCCGCTGCCCCGCGAGCACCGCACGCTGGGCAGGGGCGGCCCCGCGCCAGGCGGGCAGCAGGGAGAAGTGGAGGTTCACCCAGCCGTGGCGCGGGATGTCAAGCGCGGACTGCGGGATCAGGTTCCCGTAGGCGACGACGGGGGCGACGTCGGGCGCGAGGTCGCGAAGCTGCTGCTGGACGGTCTCGTCGCGCAGTGTGGCGGGGGTGAGGACCGGCACGCCGGCCTCGAGGGCCAGAGCCTTCACCGGTGAGGGGGAGAGCCTGCGGCCGCGCCCGGAGGGGGCGTCGGGCTGCGTGAGCACACCGACGACGTCATGGTGCGAGTCGAGCAGGGCGCGCAGGGACGGGAGGGCGGCATCAGGGGTGCCGGCGAAGAGCAGTCGCATGATGTTCCCAGTCTACGGGGACGCGAGGCTCAGAAGACGTCAGGCGGATCCAACCGCACCCGCAAGGAGCCCTTCGCCTTGCGGGCGCTGCGGGCGGCGATACCGGCGCGGAGGGCATCGGCGAGCTCCCGGGAGCGGGACGGTTCCAGCCGCACCACGGCACGGGCCCGACCGGCCGCGTCCGGGCCCTCCAGATCGACCGGGCCGAAGACCTCGGAGCCGTCGGGGAGCTCGACGTTCTCGAGGAAGCTGCGGCACGCCTCCCGATCTCCCACGATCTCCGCGACCCGCGAGAACGGCGGCAGGTCCAGCTCGTGCCGGTCCTCGAGCACCCGGTCGAGGAAGAACGAGGAGCGGTGGGCGACCAGATCCCGGATCGCGGGCAGGGTGGAGGTGCCCACCACCAGCACCTCTCCCCCGTCATCGGCGCTGCGCACCAGGGAGATGGCCCCCCGCCAGCGACGCACCGCCTCGACGTCCGCGTCGAAGGCGGCGCGGCCCAGCAGCGCGTCCGCGTCCAGCAGCAGGCAGGCGGCGTAGCGGCCCGACGGGGCCGGCTCGGCGCCGGGGGTGGCGACGATGATCGCCCGCTCCGGGACCGCGTCGTCCTCGAGGGCGCCGTGGGCGCCGCCCGCGACCTTCAGCGGGGTCTCGGGGAAGGCGCGGGACAGCTCCTCGGCGGTGCGGGTGGAGCCGACGACCATGGCCCGCACCTGGGTGCGGTCGCACTCGGGACAGCGGTAGCCGTCCTCCCGGCGGCCGCAGACCCGGCAATGCAGGGGGCCGTGGCGCCCGCTCAGCGACAGCGGGGCCGAGCAGTGCGGGCACTGGGCGCGGGTGCGGCAGAAGGTGCAGGCGATCGCGGGCACGTAGCCGGAGCGGGGCACCTGCACCAGCACCGGGCCCCGCTCGAGGCCACGCCGGATCACGCGGGTCGCCTCCTGCGGGAGGCGGGAATGGCCGGAGGGCCCCTCGCGCTCACGCAGGTATTCGTCCATCGCCACGATGCGCGGGCGCACGGCGGTGACCGGCCCGGGCACGGGCTCCAGTCGGGCGAGGTAGCCATGGTCCGCCAGGGCGCGCAGGGTCACCGAGTCGCTCGCCGAGAGGAAGAGCAGCGCGCAGCGTTCCTCGGCGGAGCGGCACTGCAGCACGGTGCGGGTGTGCGGGTAGGGGGCGCGGGGCTCCGCGAGCAGGTCGTCGGCTTCGTCCCAGCAGATCGCCAGAGCCAGGTTCCGCACCGGCGCGAAGGCGGCGGAGCGGTTGCCCAGCACCACCCGGGTGGCGCCGCGCAGGATGCGGCGGAAGG
>JAKDNE010000426.1 GCA_030451965.1 Brachybacterium sp.
CGGAGAGTCCACGGACTCCCCGGCGCCCCCTCCTCCTCACCCCCCGGGAACTCGACGATGCCTGGCACGCCCACCCAGAAGACCACCGACGTCCCCGTGTCAGCGGGTTTCCTCGGCCCCGACCGGAACTGGCATCTCGGTGCCGGGCTGATGACGGTGGCGGCCGCTGTCGCCTTCACCATCTGGGCCTTCTCCCACACCGGCACCGATGTCAACGCCTTCCTGCTGATCCTCGCGGTCGCCTTCGGGCTGTTCATGGCGTTCAACATCGGCGGCAACGATGTCGCCAACTCCTTCGGCACCAGCGTCGGGGCGGGGACGCTGACCATGAAGCAGGCGCTCGTGGTCGCCGCAGTCTTCGAGGTCTCCGGCGCGGTCCTCGCCGGCAGCTCGGTCACCGAGACCGTCCGCAGCGGCATCGTCGACATCGAGTCCATGCACGTGGATCCGCTGTCCTTCGCCTACATCATGATGTCCGCCCTGCTGGGTGCCGCCGTGTGGCTGCTGCTCGCCACCAGGATGGGGTGGCCGGTCTCGACCACCCACGCGATCATCGGCGGCATCGTCGGTGCGGCCGTGACCACCGGTGTGGCCACCGGCACCGGCGGCTTCGAGATGGTCCAGTGGGGAGAGATCGGCAAGATCGTCATCTCGTGGGTCCTCTCCCCGCTGCTCGGCGGCGTGACCGCGTACCTGCTCTTCGGTGCGATCAAGCGCCAGATCCTCGCGCCCGCCGCCAGGGCCATCGCCCTGGGTTCCCGCGGGTTCGACGACTCCGAGGACGACGACGAGGACGATGAGGACGACGACGAGGAGCCGGAGGACGCCCAGAGCCGTCACCTGTACGGGTACGAGCGCGTCTCCGAGCTCCAGCAGCTGGCCTTCGCCGAATCCGCCGCACTCGACCTCACCCCCGGCGGACCGGGGGCGGAGCTCGCCGAGCACGCCTCGCGCCTGACCAAGAAGCAGCGCAAGGCAGCGCGAAAGGTGGAGCGCCGGGCGGCCTATCATGCGCTCGAGAAGCGCGTCCCCCCGCTCGCGGCGGGTGCCTCCGTGCTGCTGGCGGCGATGCTCGTGTTCAAGGGCCTGAAGAACGTGGGCCTGGACATCTCGCTCGGCGGCGGCGCGCTGCTGCTGATGATGGTCGCGGCGGGCGTGTGGATGGCCACGACCGTGTTCGCCCGCGCCCTGAAGAAGCAGTCGATCTCCCGGGCGACCTTCATCATCTTCAGCTGGATGCAGGTCTTCACGGCCTGCGCCTTCGCCTTCAGCCACGGCGCCAACGACATCGCCAACGCCATCGGCCCCTTCGCGGCCGTCCTCGACGTGCTGCGCACCGGGGAGATCGGGCAGGAGGCCGCTGTCCCCACCGCGGTGCTGCTCGCCTTCGGCGTCGCCCTGATCTCCGGCCTGTGGTTCGTGGGCCGCAAGGTGATCCACACCGTCGGCACCGGGCTGACCGCCATGCACCCCTCCTCGGGCTTCGCCGCCGAGCTGGCCGCCGCCACGGTCGTGCTGCTGGCGTCGGTGCTCGGTCTGCCGGTCTCCTCCACACATATCCTGATCGGCGCCGTCCTCGGCGTCGGAATGGTCAACCACGCGGCCAACTGGAAGCTGATGCGGCCGATCTTCCTGGCCTGGATCATCACCCTGCCCGCCGCGGCCGGCATCGGCGCCGTGGTCGTCCTGAGCCTGCGCGCCATATTCTGAGCCGCCTCCCGGTTCCGGGAGCCCACGGTTCAGGGACGGGGGTCCCCGTCCCGCCGCTGCCCCTTGCCTCCGAGCATCCGGCGCACCCGATCGAACTCCGCCTGGAAGGCGGCCTCGTCACGGACGTACTCCTGCCGCCAGGGCATCCCGAGGCGGGAGGCGAGCTCCCGGTGGTTGCGCTCGCGGTGGATCCGGCGGTTCTCCCGCACCAGCTCGGCGCGGGGCGGCGCGGGGCTCAGCCCGGCCGCGGCCTGCAGGACGCGCAGCCCGTCGAAGGCGGCGTCGTCCCACCCGCTCTCGGGCACCACCCACTGCCGCAGAAGGTCCTCGTCGCCCGGATCGTCGTCGCTCTCCAGCCCGATCAGCGCCACCCCGCCGCGCTCGCCGTCCCCTGTCGCGTAGCGGACCTCCGCGAGCGGCGCCCGGTCGGCGATGCGCAGGCCTCTGCGCAGCGTCAGCGTCCCGGTCTGCTCGTCGAACAGCACCACCCGAT
>JAKDNE010000063.1 GCA_030451965.1 Brachybacterium sp.
GGTCGAGGCGGTCGCCGAGATCGACGGGGTCCGGGCCACCCGGATCGAGCGAGGCCCCGACGGGGTCGTGGTGGAGACCGATCTGCCGGTGCGCCGGCTGCGCTGAGCGTCAGGGGACTTCGCGCAGCACCGCGGTGAGGCCGTTCGGGATCTCGACCAGCTGCACCGGGTCGACCTCGGTCCTCCGCAGAGTGGCCAGCAACGGGGCGGTGTGCGGGTCGGTGGGGTGGTTGTCGAAGTCCAGCTCCTCGACACCGAGAGCCCCCAGGTCCTCCAGCAGCGCCGCGAGGCAGAACGCGACGTCCGCCCGTGCGTGCGGTGCCGCCGCGTCGACGGCCTCGAGTGCGCCCTCGCAGCGGGGGCCGGCCGGCCCGCCCGCGCCGCGCTCGTCGTCGTAGAGGTCGGCGAGCGCCGTGATCTCGCCGTCGCGCACCACGGCCCAGGAGTGCTCGCGCTTGGACTCCTCGTAGAACTCCTCCCCCACCCGGCGACGGAGCACCTCACGCGACGCGGTCGGCGACCAGCTGGCGTGCTGCCAGGTATAGCGGTCCACGAGGGCGTCGACGAGCTGCTGGCGGGGCAGCTCGGTCCACGGCACCGCGCAGGCTCCTTGCACATCCGTGGCCTCGCGCACTGCGGCGCACCAGCGGGCAGTGCGGGCCGCAGCGACATCGACGCGCAGCAGCGGGACCTCGAGGTAGGTCACCGCGCCCTGCGCGCGGAGGAATCCGTCACGCTCCGACCCGGGCACCACCTTGCTCGACAGCGGATTATTGCTGTATGTGCCCAGTTCGCGGAGAAGCGCTGTGCCGTGGCCCTGGCGGCGGTGCGCGGGCTCGATCTCGAGCTCCACCAGATCGCTGCCGGGATGGACGGTGTTCGGGCCGATGCGGCCCACGCCGATCACCGTCGCGCCGCCGCCTCCGTCCTCGAGCTCGAGCTCGAGCACCAGCGCACGGAAGCCCGCCCGCCAACCGTCGGGCTTCAGCCACTCGAAGCGGTGGCCGTCGCGGTCGACGTCGGCCGTCGTGGCGGGGCGGAACTTCCGCGCTGCGCTCACTCCGCCGCGGCGTCCGCGAAGGTCGCGGTGTCGATCACGGCGCGGAAGTGCACGTCGCCGGCGACCACGCGGTCGTAGGCGGCATCCGCCTCATGGACACCGATGACCTCGACCTTCGCGGCGAGGCCGTGCTCGGCGCAGAAGTCGAGCATCTCCTGGGTCTCGGCGATCCCGCCGATGTTGGAGCCGGCGAGCACCTTGCTGCCCCCGATGAGCGAGCCGAAGCCGACCGGCTGCTTCGAGGACGGCAGCCCCACCACGGTGAGCACGCCGCGGGGGGTGAGCAGCCGCAGGTAGCGGTCCACCGGGATGTCGGCGCTGATGGTGTTGAGGATCAGGTCGAACTCGCCGCGGTGATCGCGGAAGAAGTCCTCCTCAGTGGTGGCCAGCACCCGCGTCGCGCCGAGCGCGAGGGCGTCCTGCTCCTTCTTCAGCGAGCGGGAGAGCACGGTGACCTCGGCGCCCATCGCGGCAGCGATCTGCACACCCATGTGGCCGAGCCCGCCCAGTCCCAGGACGGCGACGCGCTTGGCACGGCCGTCGACCGTCTTGTCGGCGCCCCAGCGGCGCAACGGGGAGTAGGTGGTGACGCCGGCGCACAGCAGCGGGGCCGCGGCATCGAAGGCGAGCTCATCGGGGATGCGGCACACGAAGCGCTCGTTGACCACGACCTTCTCGGCGTACCCACCCTGGGTGACGGTGCCGTCGACATCGGTCGCGTTGTAGGTGCCGACAGCGCCCTCCAGACAGTTCTGCTCCTGATCGGCGCGGCACTCCTCGCAGGTCCCACAGGAGTTGACCAGGCAGCCCACACCCGCACGATCTCCGACCTTCCAGTCGGTGACGTCCGTGCCGACGGCGGTGACGACGCCCGCGATCTCGTGGCCGACGGTCAGCGGGAAGCTGGCCTCGCCCCACTCGTTGCGGATGGTGTGGATGTCGCTGTGGCAGATCCCGGCGGCGCGGATATCGATCACGACGTCATCGGGGCGCGGATCACGGCGCTCGATGGTGGTGACGCGGAACGGCTGCTCGGGTCCGGTCTTCTGCAGAGCCTTGACGGTGAACGGCATGGAAGAACCTCCGGAAGATCGTGGCGGTGCTCGGTAGAGCACCGCCCGACAGCCTATCGGGGCTCAGCCGAAGTGGTCGAAGCCGGCCCCTTCGATCGGTGCTCCGTCAAGCAGCACCTCGGGGCCGTGCGCCGTGGGAGCCAGGACCTGACCGATGGGTCGGAAGCCGTCCGGCACGCCGCCGGGTGCGAAGGTCGCGAGCATCGCGTGCTCCTCACCGCCGTGGAGGACCCAGGCCCACGGGTCCGCCCCGAGCTCCGCGGCGAGCCCGGCGAGCTGGTCGATGTCGGGGGCGAGCGCCGCCCGGTCGAGGTCGAGGGTGACCTGCGAGGCGGCGGCGAGCCGGCGGCCGTCACGGACCAGTCCGTCGGAGAGGTCCATCATGGCGCGCGCGGTGCGGCCGACGGTCCACCCGAGGGAGAGGTCGGGGTCGGGGGCGTCGTGCCAGCGCACCAGGTCTGCGGCCGAGGGGTCCTGGATGCCGGTGAGCACGACCGTCGCCGGACCGTCGGCGGATGTCCGCACCAGCGCCCGTCGGCCGAGCACCAGGGCGAGCCCGGCGGCGGAGCGGCCCAGGCGAGGGGCCCCGATCGCGAGGACATCCCCGGGACGAGCTCCGGAGCGTCGCACCGGCTCCTGGTCCACGGGCAGGGATCCCATCGCGGTGACGGTGATGGTCAGCCGCTCCGCGCGGCCGAGGTCGCCGCCGACGATGCTCGCGCCGTCCGCCTCGGCGCGCGCCGTGAGACCGATCGTGAGCTCCTCGAAGACGGCGGCCGGAGTATCAGCCGGGGCGGAGATCGCGACCACCAGCGCCAGCGGCGCCGCACCCATCGCGGCCACGTCGGCGAGGTTCTGGACCGCGGCCTTGCGGCCGATCCAGCGGGCAGTGGTGGCGTGGCCGAGGAAGTCGTGACCCTCGACCAGCGTGTCGGTGGTGACCACCAGGCGCGGGGACGGCAGACGCACCACCGCGGCGTCGTCGCCGGGTCCCACCTCAACCTCCGCCCCGAGTCGCAGGTGCGGGAGCATGCGGGCCAGGAGCGCGGCCTCGCCGCGGGGGGTGGAGCTTGCCATGTGCCCAGTGTGCCCGAGGTCCGGCCCGGTAGGCTCGCGGGGTGCTCCGCTCCCGCCTGCTCGCCCTGCCCGCCGCCTGCCTGATGGCCGTCGGCCTCGTCTCCTGCGGCACCGTGCAGGTGCCGCCCGGGCCGGATGCCGCGAACCCGACCTGCGCCGATATCGTGCTCGGCGTCCCGCCGCAGGTGCTGGGCCTGGCTCAGGTGGAGACCTCGAGCCAGGGCACTGCGGCCTGGGGCAGCGGCGAGGACACCATCGTGATGCGCTGCGGAGTCACCCCTCCCGGCCCCACCACGGATCTGTGCACCACGCTCGCCGACGGCAACGGGGTGGAGGTGGACTGGATCGTGCAGGAGCTCGAGGGCGATGTGTTCCTCTACACCACCTATGGTCGCGATCCGGCGATCGACGTGTCGGTGCCGCGATCGGCCGCCCCTGATCAGCCCTCGGGCGCGGCGCTGGACCTCGCCCAGGTGATCAGCCGGACCGTCGACGCCACCGATCGCTGCATCGGCCCCGGGGACACGCAGTAGCGCTCAGCGCACGCCGAGGCGGCGGGAGCGGGCCTGCTCGATCAGCTCGGAGATGAGATCCGCGTAGCTGAGCCCCATGTTCTCCCAGAGCACCGGGAACATGGAGTACGGGGTGAATCCCGGCATCGTGTTGACCTCGTTGACCAGCACTCGATGGTCGGAGGTGACGAACATGTCGACCCGCGCCAGGCCCTCCAGCCCCAGCGCCCGGAACGCGCGGCAGGCGGTCTCGCGGGCCTCCTCGAGCACGGCATCGGGCAGTGAGGCGGGCACGTCGATGCTCACGGTGCCCTTGCCGAAGTACTTCGCCTCATAGTCGTAGAACTCGAGGTCCGCACCCACCTTCACCTCACCGGGCAGGGTGGTGCTGGGCTCACGCTCGTCGCGGCTCTCGAGCACACCGCATTCGACCTCGCGTGCGTCGAGCCCCTCCTCCACCAGGACCTTCGGGTCCTCGGCGAAGGCGCTCTCGATCGCGGCCTCCAGCTTCCTGGGGTCGCTCACCCGGGTCACCCCGAGGCTCGACCCGGCCCGGGCGGGCTTGACGAACCAGGGCAGAGGATGGGTGTTGCGCAGGTAGGTGGCGACACGGTGGGACTCGGCGGCCCAGCGGTCCTGGTGCACCACGATGCCGGGGGCGCACTCGAGGCCGGCGGCACGCAGCACGAGCTTGGTGGCGGACTTGTCCATCGCGGCGGCCGAGGCGAGCACGCCGCTGCCCACGTAGGGGATGTCGAGCATCTCGAGCATGCCCTGGACGGTGCCGTCCTCGCCGTAGGCGCCGTGCAGCAACGGCCAGACCACGTCGATGTCCGCGAGGTCGTGGACTGCGCCGTCCCGCACGGTGCGCAGCGTGATCCGCTGCCCGGGGAGGTGGCGGGTGTCAGGCAGCAGCACCTCGTTCCCGGCAGGATCGACCTCCGGGGCGCGGCCGTCGACCAGCGTCCAGTCGCTGGGGTCGTCGGAGACATGGATCCAGCGGCCCTCACGGGTGATGCCGAGCGCGATCACCTCGAAGCGCTCACGATCGATCGCGGCCAGGATGCCGCCGGCGGTGACGCACGAGATGCCGTGCTCGCCGCTGCGGCCGCCGAACAGGAGGGCGACGGTGGTTCTCATGCTCCCGAGGATATTCATTCCGGGCGGACCGAGCGGGACAACAGGGCCGTGGTGACCTTGTCGATGCTCTCACCGTGGTCCACGACGGCGACGACGGCCCGGGTGATCGGCATGTCCACCCCGATCCGCGCGGCGAGATCCGCGACCGCCCGGGCGGTGGCGACGCCCTCGGCGGTCTGGCCCACCTCGGCGGCGGCCGCCTCGACGTCCAGTCCCCGGCCGAGAGCGAGGCCCAGGCGGTGGTTGCGACTCAGGGGTGACGCACAGGTGGCCACCAGGTCTCCCAGTCCGGCCAGGCCTGCGAAGGTCTCCGGTCGGCCGCCGAGTGCGACGCCGAGCCTGGTGATCTCCGCCAGGCCGCGGGTGATCAGGCTGGCGGTGGTGTTGTGGCCGTGCCCCAGGCCGACGGCCGCCCCGACCGCGATCGCGATGACGTTCTTCACGGCGCCGGCGATCTCCACCCCGACCACGTCGGTGGAGGTGTAGGCCCGGAGGTAGGGCGCCCGGCACCAGGTGGCGAAGGTTTCCGCGAGCTCCTGGGAGGGGGCGGCGACGACGCTCGCGCAAGGGCGGCGCTCGGCGATCTCGGCGGAGAGGTTCGGACCCGAGAGCACCCCGATGCGCTCCGGTGCCGCTCCCCCGGCCGCGGCGATGACCTCGCTGATCCGCGCATCGGTGCCGCGCTCGATGCCCTTGGTCAGCGACAGCACCGGAATATCGGGCAGGGCGGCATGGGGCGCGAGGGTCGCTCGCAGCGACTGGGCGGGAATCGCGATGACCACCCCATCGACCCCCTCGAGCGCCTCGTCGAGGTCGGACGTGCCGTGGACCGTCTCGGGCAGGCGATGTTCCGGGAGGTAGGCGTGGTTGCGGTGCTGCTCGCGGATCTCCCGGGCGACCTCCTCGCGGCGGGCCCAGAGCACGACCTCCGACCCGCCGTCGGCGAGGACGCGGGCGAAGGTCGTGCCCCAGCTGCCTGCGCCGAGCACGGCGAGTCGGCGGGTGGGCGTCAGCGCAACGGTCATGGTGAGTCCTGCCTGAACGCTCGGTACCCGCGCTGGGGCTCGCCCATCTCGGGACGGTGGACGTCCCTGCGGCCGTCATGCAGCACGGACGGCGGTTCCTGGCCGCGCAGCTGCCCGAGCAGCGCGGCGATGCGCGCCATCAGCTCCTCGGAGACGCGCAGCGCGGCCTGCTGGGAGGTCTCCCCCTCCTGCAGCGAGACGGCGAACGGCTCCCCCACCAGCACCTGCACGTGACGGCCGGGGCGGGGCCGCGGGAGCGGGGAGCCGACGGGCCACAGGGCGCGGCCGCCCCAGGACGCGATCGGCAGCAGCGGCGCCCCGGTCTCCAGGGCGAGCCGTGCCGTTCCGAGTCGCGCCTGCATCGGCCACAGCTCGGGGTCACGGGTGTAGGTGCCCTCCGGGAAGACCATGATCAGCTCACCCCGGCCGAGCGCTGCCCGGGCATCGTCCAGGGCGTCGCCGCCGCGGGAGGTTCCGCGATGCACGGGGATCTGGCGGGCACCGCGCAACAGCGCCCCCAGCACCGGGATGCGGAACAGCGATTCCTTGGCCAGGAAGCGCGGTGCGATCCCGGCGGCCTGCAGCAGATGGCCGTATCCGAAGGCGTCGTAGGCGCTGAGGTGGTTGCCGCAGGCGATCATCGCTCCCGTGGTGGGCAGGCGGTCCACGCCGTCCCACCGGGGTCGGGCGAGCAGCGTGAACAGGGGGCGCAGAGGCAGCTGTGCGAGCCCGACGACGGCACCCGCCCTCCGCTGCGGGATCCGAGCGGTGCCCACGTCCCAGCTGCGCAGCAGGCTGTTCATCGTCGCGCCGAGGGACCCCGGCCCAGAGCCTTGCGCGAGACCTGCCCGGTCAGCGCGGCCGCACGCGGGTCGCCCGCCAGTGCGCGGCGGCGCAGGGTGGTCGGGGCGCGGCGCGCCAGGGTGTTGATCGCCGCGGCGTGCATCAGCCGGCGCGGCGCGAAGGAGAGCCGGCCGCGGATCGTGCGGTACTTCACCGCCGTGGTGACCTGCAGCAGGTCCCCGCCCGGCAGCAGCGCCACCCCGATGCGGACCGTGAGCTTCTCGTCATCGTCGATGATCAGCGCTTCGGAGCCGACCACCTCGTCGGAGACGAACTCCTTCTGCGGAGGCGGCACCATGTCGAACAGGCGGATGGCCTCGTCGCGCAGCGCCCGCAGCCCGCGGGAGGACAGCGGGGTGTTCTCATGGGAGAAGATCGCCTCGGCCCAGACCCGTGGATCGGTCTCCTGGACCCCGGCGGTGGGGACGATCACCACATCGCAGTAGTCGGGGATCGGGATGTCCCGCAGCGCCAGGGAGCCGGCGACCCCGGGCATCCCTTCGGTGATCAGGTCCTCGTCAGGCACCCCGCTCATCCTCAGTCCTCCTCCCAGTACTCGGCGCCCAGCGCGGAGAGCTTCTCGCGGAAGGACTCGTAGCCACGGTCGATGAGGTCGATCCCGCGGATGGTGGAGGTCCCCTCGGCACCCAGCGCGGCGACCAGGTAGGAGAAGCCGCCGCGAAGATCCGGCACGGTGATATCGGCGCCGTGGAGGGAGTGCGGACCGGAGACCACCGCGGAGTGGTTGTAGTTGCTGCGGCCGAAGCGGCAGCTCGAGCCACCCAGGCATTCGCGGTACACCTGGATGCGCGCCCCCATATCGTTCAGCGCCGAGGTGAATCCGAGACGGTTCTCGTAGACGGTCTCGTGGAGGATGGAGATGCCGTCGGCCTGCGTGAGGGCGACCACCAGCGGCTGCTGCCAGTCGGTCATGAAGCCGGGGTGGACGTCGGTCTCCAGAGCGATCGCCTTCAGGGGCGTGCCGGGATGGAAGAAGCGGATGCCGTCCTCGCGGATCTCGATCCCGCCGCCCACCTTGCGGAAGACGTTGAGGAAGGTCGCCATCGGCTTCTGCTCGGCGCCGCGCACAAAGACATCACCCTTGGTCACCAGCGCAGCACAGGCCCAGGACCCGGCCTCGATGCGGTCCCCCAGCGCCGTGTGCTGGTAGCCGCCCAGGGTCTCGACGCCCTCGATGGTGATCGTCCGGTCGGTCTGCAGGGAGATGAGCGCACCCATCTTCTGCAGCACCGCGATGAGGTCCTCGATCTCCGGCTCGACCGCGGCGCCCGTGAGCTCGGTGATGCCCTGCGCCCGGACCGCCGTGAGCAGCACCTGTTCGGTGGCGCCCACGCTCGGGTACTCGAGATGGATCTTGGTGCCGCGCAGGCCGTCCGGCGCGGTGATGTAGATGCCCATCTCGCGCTTGTCGACCACCGCACCGAAGCTGCGCAGCACATCGAGGTGGTAGTTGATCGGGCGGTCCCCGATCCGGCAGCCGCCGAGGTCGGGGATGATCGCCTCGCCCAGCCGGTGCAGCAGCGGCCCGCAGAACAGGATCGGGATGCGCGAGCTGCCTGCGTGCGCGTCGATGTCCACGACATGCGCCCGCTCGACGTTCGAGGGGTCCAGCTTCAACGTGCCCGTGGCGACGTCGTTCTCGACCTTGACGCCGTGGATAGACAGCAGGTTCGAGACGATCCGGACGTCGCTGATGTCGGGCACCGACCGCAGAACGCTGGGGGATTCGCCCAGCAGCGCTGCGACCATCGCCTTCGAGACCAGGTTCTTCGCCCCGCGCACGGTGATCTCACCGTCGAGAGGGCGTCCTCCGCGCACATGGAATGTCGAACTCATGGTGTCCTTGCCTCGACGGTCGGACGTCCGCGGACGTCCGTCTCTGACCGGGTCACCATACCGGAGCGACCCCGCCGGGATCCGGGAGGCGGGTCTCAGTCGGCGGTGCGGGCGGGCAGGGTCTTCGGCATCCAGGCGGGACGCGTCGCCTCGAAGGCGGTGATGTCCTCCTCATGGCGCAGGGTCAGACCGATGTCGTCCAGGCCTTCCATCAGGCGCCAGCGGGTGTAGTCGTCGACCTCGAAGCGGAAGGTCGCATCGGCGGCGTGCGCCTGCCGGTTGTCGAGGTCCACGGTCACCTCGGTGCCGGGATTCTCCTCGAGGATCTTCCACAGCTGCTCGAGGTCGTCCTGCGAGAGGATGCCGGCGACCAGGCCCTGCTTGCCCGCATTGCCGCGGAAGATCTCCGCGAAGCGGGTGGAGAGCACCGCTTTGAATCCGTAGTCGCGCAACGCCCAGACGGCGTGCTCACGGGAGGAGCCGGTGCCGAAGTCAGGGCCGGCCACCAGGACCGAGCCCTTGGCGTAAACGGGCTGGTTCAGCACGAAGTCGGGGTCGTTGGTGCGCCAGGCGCTGAACAGGCCGTCGTCGAACCCGGTCTTGGTGACGCGCTTGAGGTAGACGGCCGGGATGATCTGGTCGGTGTCGACGTTGCTGCGACGCAGCGGGACGCCGATGCCGGTGTGGGTGGTGAAGGCTTCCATGGCGGAACTCCTGGGGTGGCGGGTCAGGCGACGGGCTGGAGGTCGGAGGGCGCGACGTCCGCGCCGAGGTCCGACGGGGAGGACAGGGTGCCGCGCACGGCGGTGGCGGCGGCGACCACCGGTGACACCAGGTGGGTGCGTCCGCCCTTGCCCTGGCGGCCCTCGAAGTTGCGGTTGGAGGTGGAGGCGGCGCGCTCGCCCGGGGCCAGCTGATCGGGGTTCATGCCCAGGCACATCGAACAGCCGGCCTGGCGCCACTCGGCGCCGAAGTCGAGGAACACCTTGTCCAGGCCCTCCTGCTCGGCCTGCAGCCGCACCCGCGCCGAGCCCGGCACCACCAGCACCCGCACGTCCGGATGCTTGGTGCGGCCCTCGAGGACGGAGGCGAAGGCGCGCAGATCCTCGATGCGGCCGTTGGTGCACGAGCCCATGAAGACGGTGTCGACCTTGATGTCCTTCAGCGCGGTGCCGGGGACCAGGTCCATGTACTCCAGGGCGCGCTCGGCGGCGAAGCGGTCGGTCTCGTCGACGAAGTCCTCGGGAGCGGGGACCTCACCGGACAGCGGCAGGCCCTGGCCGGGGTTGGTGCCCCAGGTGACGAAGGGCTCGAGCGTGTCTGCGTCGATGACCACCTCGGCGTCGAAGACGGCGTCGTCGTCCGAGCGCAGCGTCTTCCAGTAGCTGACGGCCTCGTCCCAGTCCGCGCCCTGCGGCGCGTGGGGGCGGTCCTTGACGTACTCGAGAGTGGTCTCGTCCGGCGCGATCATGCCGGCCCGGGCACCGGCCTCGATCGACATATTGCAGATCGTCATCCGCCCCTCCATGGAGAGGTCGCGGATCGCTTCGCCGCGGTACTCGAGCACGTAGCCCGCACCCCCGCCGGTACCGATCTTCGCGATCACCGCGAGGATGATGTCCTTCGCAGTGACACCGGGCTTCAGTGCTCCGGTGACGGTGACCGCCATGGTCTTGAAGGGGTTCAGCGGAAGGGTCTGGGTGGCCAGCACGTGCTCGACCTCGCTGGTGCCGATGCCGAAGGCGAGCGCGCCGAAGGCCCCATGGGTCGAGGTGTGGGAGTCACCGCACACCACGGTGATTCCCGGCATCGTCAGTCCCAGCTGCGGGCCGACGACGTGCACGATCCCCTGCTCCTTGTCGCCGAGGGAGTGGATGCGCACGCCGAACTCCTCGGCGTTGCGGCGCAGGGTCTCGATCTGGGTGCGTGAGGTGATGTCCGCGATCGGCTTGTCGATGTCGATCGTGGGGGTGTTGTGGTCCTCGGTCGCGATCGTCTGGTCGATGCGACGCGGGGCACGCCCCTCCTGACGCAGGCCGTCGAA
The DNA here is from genome assembly GCA_030451965.1 of Brachybacterium sp. Taxonomy (GTDB): domain Bacteria; phylum Actinomycetota; class Actinomycetes; order Actinomycetales; family Dermabacteraceae; genus Brachybacterium. The sequence goes on from JAKDNE010000063.1 coordinate 10,632, forward strand.
GGCCTGCGGGCTGGTCACCTCGTGCAGCAGCTGGAGGTCGATGTACAGCAGGTCCGGCTCGCCGTTCTCACCGCGACGGACCACGTGGTCCGCCCAGACCTTCTCCGCGAGGGTCCCCGCCATGTCGATCCTTCCCTGCGCCCGTTGTGCGGGCACGTTCCTGAATGCTGAGAAGCGCTCGGGGTGTGAGCGCTCGCTCCATGGTGTGCCGGTCCACGATGCGATGCACTTGCGTCTCACACAATAAGACGGCAGTATCGGACCATGGACAAGACCTCGGAGGAGAACGGCAGCGGCGTCGGCGTGCTGGACAAGGCGGCGATCGTGCTCGGCGCCCTGGAGGCAGGCCCCGCGACGCTCGCGCAGCTCGTGCAGTCGACAGGCCTGGCCCGGCCCACCGCCCACCGCCTCGCGGTGGCGCTCGAATTCCACCATCTGGTCGCCCGGGACATGCAGGGCCGCTTCGTCCTCGGACCGCGCCTGGGCGAGCTCGCCGCCGCGGCCGGCGAGGACCGCCTGCTGGCCTCGGCCGGGCCGGTGCTGGCGGCGCTGCGGGACCACACCGGGGAATCCGCCCAGCTCTATCGTCGTCAGGGCGACCATCGCATCTGCGTGGCCGCCGCGGAGCGGCCGATCGGGCTGCGCGATTCCGTACCGCTGGGGTCCGCCCTGACCATGCGTGCCGGTTCTGCGGCCCAGATCCTGCTGGCCTGGGAGGAGCCGGACCGCCTGCACCGCGGCCTGCTCGGGGCCCGCTTCACCGCCACGCAGCTCTCGGCGGTGCGCCGCCGGGGCTGGGCGCAGTCGATCGGCGAGCGCGAGCCCGGGGTGGGGTCCGTCTCCGCGCCGGTGCGCGGGCCCAACGGTCGCGTCGTCGCGGCACTGAGCATCTCCGGCCCGATCGAGCGGATCACCCGCCAGCCCGGTCGCCTGCACGCCGCCTCCGTGATGAGCTCGGCGAACCATCTCACGGAGCTGCTGCGCCGCTCGGGCTCCTGAGCGCCGGTCCCGGCACGAGGTCGGTCAGTCCCGCTCGATCCAGACCGGGGTGTTGGCGAAGCGCAGCACATTGACCAGCTGCCGTGGGGCGGCGACCTTGCCCCCGGCCCCGGGAGACCGCTCCCCCGCGACCACCATCATGCTGGCGTCCTCGCTGGCCTGTTTTTGTTCTTTGGGGCTGTCCTAGGCGGCGTTCTTCAGGTCTCTGAGTAACACGGTGGGGTGGGTCACG
>JAKDNE010000427.1 GCA_030451965.1 Brachybacterium sp.
TGGTGGCCCGCATCGGCCGCTACGATCCGCTCGACGCGGTGGCCGAGGCCGGCGCCGAGGTCGCGATCGACCTCACCGTGCCGTCCGCGACCGGTGGGAACGTGCGCTGGCTGGTCGAGCACGGTATCCACGCCGTGGTCGGCACCACCGGCTGGACCGAGGAGTCCCTCGGCGAGCTCCGGGCCCAGCTCGAGGAGGCCGACGGCACCGGCGTGCTGATCGCCCCGAACTTCGCCATCGGTGCGGTGCTGGCCATGCGCTTCGCGGAGATCGCCGCCCGGTACTACGAGAGCGCCGAGATCATCGAGATGCACCACCCGAACAAGCTCGACGCCCCCTCCGGGACCGCGACCCACACCGCCGCGGCCATCGCCCGGGGCCGCGCAGAGGCCGGGCTCGGCCCGGTCCCGGACGCCACCGAGAAGGACCCGGCCGGCGCCCGCGGCGCCGTCGTCGACGGGATCCACGTCCACGCCGTGCGCCAGCGCGGCCTGGTCGCCCACGAGGTCGTCCAGTTCGGCGGGGTGGGGGAGCAGTTCACGCTGCGCCACGACTCCTTCGACCGCATCAGCTTCATGCCCGGGGTGCTGCTGGGCGTGCGCCAGGTCGCCGCGCATCCGGGCCTCACCGTGGGCCTGGACGGCTACATGGACCTCGGCTGAGCCGGGCGAACGCATGAAGGAGAAGATCTTCGTCGCCGCGCTGGTGCTGCTCACCGCGGCGTACGCCTGGGGCCTGGGCTGGATCGCCTGGGGCTTCGTCCGCGCCGGCACCGCGCTCGGCTATGGCCTCGCCCTCGGCATCGGGATCCTGCTGCTGCTCACCATCTGGGTGACCTGGCGGGAGATGCTCTTCGGCCTCGGCTCCGGGCGCCTCGCCCACCAGTACGAGCCGCTGCCCGAGGCCGACGAAGAGGACCCCCGCGCCGAGTTCGAGGCCGCCCGCACCGCCATCCAGGACGGTGCCGAGAACGACTGGCACGCCTGGTTCCGCCTCGCCCTGGCCTACGACGCACTGCGCGACCGCAAGGGCGCCCGGATGGCGACCCGTCGCGCCATCGCCGAGCACCGGGGCTGAGGACGCCGCTGCCTCAGGCCCATCCCAGTGCCCGCAGGCCGGCCGCGACCACTGCGGCACCGACCACGACCGCCAGGAACGGGGCACGCAGGCACAGCAGCACCACCGCCGCCCCGAGACCCGCCAGGCGGGCATCGAGCACGATCTCGGAGCCGCTGGTCGCCGTCTGCGTGGCCACCAGTGCGCCCAGCAGCGCGATCGGCAGCAGGGTCGTGACCCGGGAGACCCGAGGGCGTTCGAGCACGTCCGGCGGGGCCTGGTACCCCACCCACTTCTGGGCGAAGGACAGCCCGGAGGCGGCGATGACCGCGATCCACAGCAGGCTCATCGTTCCTCCTGCGACGTCTCGACGGTCGCGACACCATCGTGGTGGACGGGTCCGCGCTGCGAGGCCAGCAGTCCTGCGACCACCGCCACCAGCGCCGCCGCCAGCACCGGCAGCCCGGCGGGCAGCGCCGGGGTGGTCACCAGTGCCACGAAGGCGGCGGCCACCGCGACCGCCACCGCCTGTCCGCTGCGCAGGCGCGGCCACAGCAGGGCGATGAACGCCGCCGCAGCCGCGGCGTCCAGGCCCCAGGCCCCGGGATCCGCGACATGCTGCCCGGCAAGCGCGCCCGCCAGGGAGAACAGGTTCCAGAAGACATACACCCACACCCCGGCCGCCCAGAACCCGGCCCGCTTCTGGGCGGTGGTGGTGCCACCGGCCGCCAGCGCGGCGGACTCGTCGATGGTCAGGTGCGCCCGGGCGATGCCTCGGATCCCGCCCCGAGGCAGGGAGGGGGCGAGGATCAGGCCGTACAGGGTGTTGCGGACGCCCAACAGCACTGACGCCAGGGCCGCGCCGAGGGCGGAGCCGCCGCCCCCGACCACGCCGATGAACGCGAACTGGCTGCCGCCGGTGAACATCACCGCCGAGAGCACCATCGCCTGCCAGACATCGAGCCCCGAGGCCGTCGCGAGCGCTCCGAAGGAGATGCCGTACAGGCCGGTCGCCACCCCGATGGACAGGCCGTTGCGGCGGATGCTGCGCAGGCGCTCGGCGGGGGAGCCCGCGGGGGAGGGGCGCGCCGCCTGCGGGCCGGGTGAAGCGGTCGTCATGATGCTCGACACTCTACG
>JAKDNE010000428.1 GCA_030451965.1 Brachybacterium sp.
GCGGCGACCTTCTCGACGGTGCCGAACAGGCTCACCAGGGTGGTGAAGTAGTACGGGCCCATGTCCAACAGCGGGCCCGCACCCTTCGCGAACAGGAAGCCGGGGTTGGGATGGAACACCTCGGGGCCCTGCCACTGCATGGAGGTCTGCGCGAACAGCGGCCGGCCGATCAGGCCGTCCAGGACCGCCCGCTTCGCGGTCTGCACGCCCGCGCCGAGCACGGTGTCCGGGGCGCAGCCGATGCGCAGCCCGGCCTCGTCGGCCTGTGCCAGCAGCGCGGCGGTGGACTCGCGGTCCAGGCCCAGCGGCTTCTCGGTCCACACGTGCTTGCCCGCCGCGATCGCGGCGGAGGAGATCTCGACGTGGGTGGCGGGCAGGGTCAGGTTCACCACGACCTGCACGCCCGGATGATCCAGCACGTCCTGCGCGGTGCCGGAGGCGGGCACGTGGTGCTTCGCCGCCTGGGCCGCGGCGCGCTCGGTGTCGAGGTCGCCGAGGATCAGCACCTCGACATCCGGGAAGGAGTTCAGGTTCTCCAGGTAGGTGTCGGAGATGACGCCGACGCCGATGAAGCCGATGCCCACGGGGCCGGAGAAGGGGGAGAGGGTGGTCATGCGGCGAGTCCTCCGTCGATCAGGAAGCGGTAGCTGTTCTCGATGTCCGAGAAGACCTCGCCGGGGGCGTTGTCGTACTCGATGACGGCGTACTTCACGCTCGTCGCGGCCTGCATCGCCTCGATGGTGGGGACCTCGCCCTCACCGGCGTGGCGCTGGTCCAGGCTCGAGGAGCTGAACTTCGGGGCCTCGGGCGCGAAGGGGTTGGTCTCGGGCTTGATGCCGTCCTTGACATGGATCGCGACGAGGCGATCGCCGAGCTCCTTGACCAGCGCGACGACGTCCTGGCCGCCGACGAGCGCCCAGTACAGGTCCAGCTCGATCGCGACCGACGGATCCACCAGCGACAGGAAGCGCTGGTAGGCGCTCTGGCCGTCGAAGTCCGCGAGGAACTCCTGGGCGTGGTTGTGGTAGCCGACGGTCAGGCCGAACTCCGCGGCCTTCTGGGAGGCGACGTTGAGCCGCTCGGCGATGTCCTTCACGCCGTCCTCGGTGATCCAGCGCTCGGTGGGGACCATCGGGTCGATGACGGTCGTCATGCCGATCTCGGCAGCGGCCTCGAACACGACCTCGTTGGCCGGGGTGGGGATGGAGCCGTCCGGCGTCCACAGCTCATCGGACAGCAGCGGGGCGTGACCGGTGGGCGAGGCGAGGCCGCTCGCGTCGAGGGCGGAGCGGATCTCCTTCGGGCGGCGTACGAAGTCGAACGCCTCGACGTTCTTCAGGCCGATCTGCGCGAGCTTGTCGAGGGAGCCGTTCATGTCGGCGGAGAACTCCGTGGCCAGCGTGTACAGCTGGACGGAGGCGAGGGGCAGTGCCACGTCGAACCTGCTTTCATGCGTCGTTGTCAGAGGGCGGGGCCGCGCCGTCGAAGGACGCGCGAGGGTCACCCTACCACCAAACCACCAGGTGGAGGTTTCTGCTGGCGAGCGGTCCCGAGGATGGGTACATTGGCGTCATGAGCACCGAGGATCCCGCCGGCGGCACCCCTGACGAGACCCCGTCGGCCGCGCCCGATCCCGCGCTGCCCGGCGCCTCGCGCCGCATCGGCCGGGCGGGCTCCTACTCCAAGGGGATCGCCCGCCGGCAGGAGATCCTCGACCGCGCCATCGAGGTGTTCCGCGAGCGCGGGGCCGACGGCACCTCCCTGCGCCGCATCGCCGAGTCCATCGGCATCTCGCACGGCGCGCTGCTGCACTACTTCTCCTCCCGCGAAGAGCTGCTGGTCGCCGTCTACGAGCATGCCGAGAACCGCCCCGACCCCGAGCGGGGGGATCCCCGCCAGGAGCGCTCGGTGGAGGTGATGGCCAATGCGGCGATCTCGAACCTGAAGGTCCCGGGCCTGGTCCAGCTCTACTCCACCCTGGTCGCGACCGCGCTCGAGGTCGAGTCCGGGCCCGCCAAGGAGTACTTCACCTCCCGCTTCGAGCGGGTGCGAGGCAACCTCGAGCAGAAGCTGCGCGAGGACCAGGAGGCCGGACTGGTCCGGGGTGACATCGATCCCGCCCGCACCGCTGCGCTGGTCGTCGCCGCGAGCGACGGCCTGCAGATCCAGTGGCTGCTCGAGCCCTCGATCG
>JAKDNE010000429.1 GCA_030451965.1 Brachybacterium sp.
CTACGCCGTCGACCTCCTCACCAGCCATCCCGCTGTGGAGCAGACGTACGAGGACGCGATCGGGGTGGAGCACCAGCTGGTGCTCTCCGATCCCGATGCCGCGCACGAGCAGATCCTCGCCCGCCACAGCGAGCTCGCCGAGCGCTACTCGGTGCTGGTAGTCCTCGGCTCGGACTACAACGACCTGGCAAACCCCACCGAGCTCGCTTTCAACGCCGAGGTGGCGGCCAACATGGGCGCTCCCGTGGTGATCGTCCTGTCCGGTCTGGACCGCAGCCCCGACCAGATCGCTGCGCTCGCGGCGGTGTCCGTCAGCGAGTTCGGCGGGCACCATGCCCTGCCGATCGCCGTAGTGGTCAACCGTGCAGAGCCCGACTCGCTGGGCACGATCCGCGATGCCGTCTCCGCGAGGGTGCCCGGGGCGCTGGTCGCCGCGATCCCCGAGAACCCGGTGATCCTGGCCGCCACCGTGCAGGAGCTCAAGGACGCCGTCGGCGGCACCCTGCTGCAGGGCAACCCCGAATGGTTGGACCGCGTCGCCGTCGGCACCGTCATCGCGGCGATGAGCCTGCCCAATGTGCTCAGCCGTCTCACCGAGAACTGCACCGTGATCGCCCCCGGCGACCGGTACGATCTGCTGCCGGGACTGGTGATGGCCCAGCAGTCCGGCACCTTCCCCGCGCTCTCCTCCATCGTGCTGACCGGTGGTTACGACGTGCCGGACGAGGTGGGACGACTGATCTCCGGCGTGCAGCAGGACCTGCCGATCATCACCACCGACCTGTCCACCTTCGACACTGCTGTGAGGGTCGCGAGATCACGGGGTCGGCTGGACGTCGCCAGCCCCCAGAAGGTGGATGCCGCCCGGCGCGCGGTGGCAGAGCACCTGCCGATCCCGGATCTGCTGAGCTCCCTCGAGGTGAGCCGCAGCGAGGTCGTCACGCCGATGATGTTCGAGTTCGAGCTGCTGGCCCGGGCGCGTGGCGAGAAGAAGCGGATCGTGCTGCCCGAGGGCGACGAGCCGCGGATCATCGCGGCCGCCGAGGCGATCCTCGCCCGGGGCGTCGCCGAGCTGATCCTGCTGGGGGACGAGAACTCCATCCGGGCGAAAGCCGCCCAGCTGGGGCATGACATCTCCGAGGCCCGGATCGTCTCCCCGCACGATGAGGAGCACGTCGAGCGCTATGGGGCCGAGTACGCGCGTCTGCGGGCGAAGAAGGGGGTCACCCTCGAGCAGGCCCGCGAGAAGGTCCAGGACGTCTCCTACTTCGGCACCATGATGGTGCAGCTGGGCGAGGCCGACGGGATGGTCTCCGGCGCGGCCCACTCCACCGCCCACACCATCCGGCCCTCCTTCGAGATCATCAAGACCAGACCGGGCGCGAAGATCGTCTCCTCGGTGTTCCTGATGGCGCTCGAGGACCGGGTGCTGGTCTACGGCGACTGCGCCGTGAACCCCGACCCGACCGCCGAGCAGCTCGCGGACATCGCCGTGCAGTCCGCGACGACCGCCGCGCAGTTCGGGGTGGAGCCCCGCATCGCGATGCTCTCCTACTCCACCGGCACGTCCGGGACCGGGGCGGACGTGGACAAGGTCCGCGAGGCCACCGCGCTGGTGCGTGCGGGCGACCCGCAGCTCGATGTCGAGGGGCCCATCCAGTACGACGCGGCCGTGGACGCCTCGGTCGCGAAGACGAAGCTGCCCGACTCCTCGGTCGCCGGACGGGCGACGGTGTTCATCTTCCCGGACCTGAACACCGGCAACAACACCTACAAGGCCGTCCAGCGCTCCGCCGGCGCCATCGCCATCGGCCCCGTCCTGCAGGGCCTGAACAAACCGGTCAACGACCTCTCCCGTGGTGCCCTGGTGGACGACATCATCAACACCGTCGTCATCACCGCGATCCAGGCGCAGGGTGGCGCGGCATGACGCTTCGTCTCGCTGCGCTCGCTCAGCGCGTTTCGTCTCGCTGTGCTCGCTCAACGACCCAGAGTCGGCTGGAGGCCCCATGAGCGTCGTCCTCGTCATCAACAGCGGTTCTTCTTCGCTGAAGTACAGCCTCATGGATATGGAGCGCGAGGTGCCGCTCGGCGAGGGCCTCATCGAACGGATCGGTCAGGATTCCGGCGAGGTCTCCCACACCGTCCGCCGCGTCGGTGCCGAAGGTGAACCGGCCCCGACGATGCTCG
>JAKDNE010000430.1 GCA_030451965.1 Brachybacterium sp.
TGCTCTGCGGCGATCCCGCACCGGCACACCCTGTGCGGACCGCCCACCCCGCGGTTCCCGGTCGCCCCGGCGATCGCCACGGACGCCGTCCTCGCGGCGCCCCTTCCCCGGGCCGTCACCGTCGTCGGCCCCTCCTCGCGCCGTCTCTCACGGTGCAGTTCCCCGGAGGCTCTCCATGAGTGCAACGTCCCCATCGGCCGGCACCACCGACCGGCGCGCAGATCGTGGCGCGTTCGCCGGCCGGACCACGTTCATCTTCGCGGCCATCGGCTCGGCCGTCGGGCTCGGCAACATCTGGCGCTTCCCCGCGGTCGCCTACGAGAACGGCGGCGGCGCGTTCATCCTGCCGTACCTGGTCGCCCTGCTGACCGCGGGCATACCGCTGCTCTTCCTCGACTACGCGATCGGGCACCGCTGGCGCGGCTCCGCCCCCGCCGCCTGGCGCCGCTTCACCCGCTGGACCGAGTTCATCGGGTGGTGGCAGGTGCTGATCGCCCTGGTCATCGCGCTGTACTACGCGCTGATCCTGGCCTGGGCCACGAACTACACGATCTTCTCCATCGATCAGCGCTGGGGCGATGATGCGGGCGCCTTCTTCGGCGAGTACACCCAGGCGCTCGGCGGAGCCGACGCCACGGTGACCTTCGACTTCGTGCCGGCCGTGCTGATCTCGATGATCGTGGTGTGGCTCGCGGTGATCGTGGTGATGGCCCTGGGCGTGCAGCGAGGCATCGCCGCCGCCTCGGTCATCTTCATCCCGCTGCTGATCATCATGTTCATCATCCTGGTGGTGCGCTCGCTGTTCCTGCCCGGCGCGATCGACGGCCTGGACGCGTTCTTCCAGCCCAACTGGGGCGCTCTGACGGACGCCAAGGTATGGATCGCCGCCTACGGGCAGATCTTCTTCTCGCTGTCGGTGGCGTTCGGCATCATGCTCACCTACTCCTCGTACCTGAAGAAGAAGACCGACCTCACCGGCTCCGGCCTGGTGGTCGGCTTCGCGAACTCGGGCTTCGAGCTCCTCGCCGGCATCGGCGTGTTCTCGGCACTGGGCTTCATGGCCCAGGCCCAGGGCGTCGCCATCGACGAGGTCGTCACCGACGGTGTGGGGCTGGCGTTCATCGCCTTCCCGACCATCATCAGCGAGGCCCCGGCAGGTGCCATCATCGGAGTGCTGTTCTTCGGCTCGCTGGTGCTGGCCGGCTTCACCTCGATGATCTCGATCGTCGAGGTGGTCATCTCCTCCGTCCAGGACAAGTTCGGCATGGCGCGCATCCCCGCGACTCTGGCGGTCAGCGTCCCGATGGCTCTGGTCTCCATCGTGCTGTTCTCCACCACGATGGGACTGCCGCTGCTGGATGTCATGGACAAGTGGGTCAACGAGTACGGCATCGTCGCGGCCGCCGCCGTGTCCACGATCGTCGTCTCCTACCTGGTGCGGGGCCTGCCCACGCTGCGCGACCACCTCAACCAGCGCGGCACCTTCCCGATCGGGAAGATCTGGATGCTGTGCGTGGCGATGATCGCCCCGCTGGTGCTCGGCGTGTCCTTGGTCCTCAGCACCATCGACCTGGTCACCTCGGAGACCACCTACAGCGAGTACCCCGGCTGGTTCAACTTCGTGTTCGGCTGGCTGATGGCGATCGGCCTCGTGGTCATCGCGATCCTGCTGTCGCTGCTCCCGTGGTCGAAGAGCTCCAACCTGTACAAGGCGGATTCCGACGGCGACCCGATCGCCCCGGAGGCCGTCGCCGGCAAGGGCCTGGTCTCCACGCCCGACGCGAAGACCCCGCACGAGCTGCGCTCGGCGCCGTGACCGCGTGACGGGGCCGGCCGCGTCCTGCACGTCGGCCGGCCCCGTCCGATTCCCGGTTCCCGGGCCCCCGCAGTTCCCGCTTCCGCACCGTTCCCGTTTCCCCTCAGCCACCAGGAGCAGCAATGTCCATCTCCGCCATCATCATGATGATCGTTGCGATCGTGACCGTCTGGGGCGGCCTCACCGCCGCCATCATCAACCTCTCCCGCCACCCCGAGGCCGACGACTGAGGCACCCGGCCCAGGCCGGCTTTCAGTGCAGATGCGCGCTGGCGACTCATGCTCGACCAATACATTAGTCGCCCGCGCGCATCTACCCGAGGAGACCTCCCGTGAAGCCGGTGGTGGGACCCGGTGCTCC